>JBFFMG010000005.1:0-25734 GCA_041554215.1 Labilibaculum sp. | reverse complement strand
TCGAAATCCGGTTGCTCAATTACAGCAAAGAAGAGACAAATCAGAAGTGTCTAGATTAATTGCTGATTTTCAAGCTGATTACAAATTCCATTTCTTCCCTGATTTAAAAGCTAGTGTGAAATTAGGTTATGACTATTCAGATAGCAAAGGTTATACTATAACGGACCATGAGGCATCGTGGGTAAGAGGTACAAAAGATGCTGTTGAAAGAAACTATACACAGGAGAAAAAGAATAAGCTTTTGGATTTTTATTTAACTTACAATAAAGATCTGCCATCGATCAGCAGTAAAATAAACGTCATGGCCGGTTACGAGTGGCAAGAATTCTGGGCTAAAACGACAGGTATCGAAGATCTTACTGATGGGACAACTAGAGTAGATTTAATTGGAGAACCACAAAACAACTTGATTTCATATTTTGGTAGAGCCAACTACAACTTTATGGACAAGTATATTCTTACAGCTACTGTACGTAAAGATGGTTCATCAAGATTCCACAAAGACAACAGATGGGGAACTTTTCCATCAGCGGCTTTTGCCTGGAGAATGAGTGAAGAATCCTTCATTAAAAATGTAGAAGCAATTAGTAATATTAAACTTCGTTTAGGTTACGGAATTACGGGTCAACAAGATATAGGTGGGGATTTTCCTTACTTGGGCATTTACCAATTAAGTGATTCAAGAACGCAATATCAGTTTGGCAATCAATTTTATAATCTAATTAGACCTAACGGTTACGACGAAGCCATTAAGTGGGAAGAAACTACAACATATAATGCAGGTCTCGACTTTGGATTTTTTAATAACAGACTTAACGGATCAATTGATATATATCAACGAAAAACAGAAGATCTGTTAAACACAATCCCAGTACCAGCTGGAAGCAACTTTACTGACCAATTAGTAACAAATGTTGGAGATTTGGAAAACAATGGTTTTGAATTTTCAATCAATGCAGTCGTTATTGAAAAAGATGATCTGTTTTGGGAAGTTGGCTTCAATCTTGCCTACAACAAGAATAAAATTACCCGTTTAACAAACTACGACGACCCTACATATGCAGGTGTTGAAACAGGTGGCATTAGCGGTGTTGGTGTTGGTAACAATATCCAAATCAATGCTGTTGGTCACTCATTAAACACCTTCTATGTATACGAACAAGTATATAATAGCAACGGAAAACCAATTGAAGGTCTTTACGTCGATAGAAATAAAGATGGTCAGATAACATCAGCTGATAAATACTATGCTGAAGATCCTGCACAGGATTATAATATGGGATTTTCATCCAGCATTAAATATAAAGATTTTGATTTTGGATTTAACGGTAGAATTGGTATTGGCGGGCAAATGTACAACAATGTTATTGTAGGTGGTCGTTACCAGGAAATGACAGTTAATGAATACTTAACCAATTTACCGTCAGAAATTAACAAATCTCAATTCGAAACTGCACAACAATATTCTGATTATTTCCTTGAGGATGCATCATTCTTTAGAATCGATAATATTACTCTTGGGTATAACTTTACTAAAATATTAAAACCACTTTTAGGTTTTGATATTAATGCCAGAGCATTTGCAACAGTTCAGAATGCTATTGTCATAACTGATTATAGTGGATTAGATCCTGAAGTAAACGGAGGAATTGACAATGATGTATATCCAAGACCAAGAACATTCTTGTTTGGATTAAATGTGAAATTTTAATTGATAAATGTATTAATTATGAATAAGAGATATTTTAAAACAAATTATATCATGATTGCATTTGCATTATTATTTGCATTTGTATCGTGTACTGATGATTTGAATACGGAACCTCTTGATGAGGATATAAGAACTGCCGAGACTGTTTTGACTGATGCTGAGTCATACAAAGAGCTTTTGGCAAAATGTTATGCAGGATTAGTCCTTGGAGGTCAAACAGGCGTTGATTCCGATCAGGATATCAGTAGTATAAATGGTAGTTTTTCATCTTATCTAAGACTATTATGGAATCATCAGGAGTTACCAACAGATGAGGCTATTTGTGCCTGGAATGATGGTAATTTAAGAGATCTTCACGATCAAGACTGGACAACCTCAAACGAGTTTGTGACAGCCATGTATTATCGTATAACTCTTCAAATAACATACTGTAATAATCTGATTAAACTAACAGATGGTCAATCAGATTACAAAGCTTTTAGTGATGAAGCCAAAGCTTTAAGAGCACTAAGTTATTACCATATGTTGGATATGTTTGGACGTGGTCCATTTGTTACGGAAGCGGATAACATTGGTTCATTTTTCTTCCCGGAAATGGCTACGCAACAACAAATATTTGATTACATCGAGTCTGAACTTACAGCAATTGAGACTGAATTAGCAGCACCTGGAACAAATGAATATGGTAGGGCTGATAAAGGTTTAGCGTGGGCAATTCTGGCTAAGATGTACTTAAATGCGGAGGTTTATTTAGGAGTGCCTAAATACACAGAAGCTATTACGTATTGCAATAAAATTATTGGTGGCGGATATTCTCTTGAATCAGACTATGCTAATCTATTCTTAGCAGATAATCACTTAAGAACTAATGAGATAATTTTCCCAATAATATCAGATGGCAATAGCGCTCAAACTTGGGGTGGAATGACATTTTTACTTCACTCAACAGTTGGAGGCGATATGCCTGCAAGTGAATCCGGTATAGACGGTGGATGGGGTGGAAACAGAACCACAGAAGCTTTTGTAAATCTTTTCCCTGACGTTACAGGAACTGATAAAAGAGGAATGTTCTACACTGAAGGTCAGAACCTGGAAATAGGAGATATTTTTAACTTTAGAGATGGATATGCTCTACGTAAGTTTAAAAATATTACTTCTACTGGTACTGTTGGTTCAAACCTTTCGTTCCCTGATACTGATTTTCCACTTTACAGATTGGCAGACTTCTATTTAACCTATGCTGAAGCCGTTGTTCGTGGTGGTACAGGTGGTGATATGGCAACAGCTGTTGATTATATCAACGAACTTAGAGAAAGAGCTTATGGAGATGCATCAGAAAACATTACTGCATCGGATTTATCATTAGATTTTATTCTTGACGAAAGAGGACGTGAATTATACTGGGAGTGTCACAGAAGAACCGACCTTGTTAGATTTGGTAAATTAACAGATGGCGGTTACAATTGGCCTTGGAAAGGTGCTGTTGCTGACGGAAAAAATACGGATACAAAATATAATGTATTCCCTATTCCATCGTCGGATATAAATGCGAATCCAAATCTGTCAAATATCTCAGGTTATTAATAGATAAAAAAGACACGTTATGAAAAATATAAAATACATACTAATATTACTTCTCGCAATTGGCTTTTCTTCATGCGATGATGATGATATTGTGGAATTAAATGAATCACTATATGCTCCAGCGACAAATATCGTTGGTTTTGGTGAGACTCTAGCGATATCCAAGGCAACAAAAGCGGAGACTATTCAAGTATCTTATACTCCTGCATCTTACGGCGTAGATATTGTTACAACGCATAGACTTCAACTTTCTACCACTGCAGAATTTTCTAATCCTGTTACTTTTGATGTAAATGCATCTGATAATGCATTCACATTCTCAGTAGGTGCTATTAATGAGGTATTGACAGAAATTCTGGAGTTAACCGTAGGTGAAGAGACTTCCGTTTATGCAAGAATAATGACCTCTTCTCTTGAAGGAGTTGATACATTATACTCTTCAGTAGTAAACTTTAAAACAACTCCTTATCTAGACATTCTATTTGCTCCAAACACTTTCTATTTGTTTGGCGATGGTGTAGGACGCGTTGCCCAGAACAATAAGCTTAAATTTATCAAAGTTAACAGTGAACCTGATGATACCTGGATTATTGTATGGATGGAAGCTACTGGTACTTTTAAATTATGTTCTGATGAAAACTACAAAGGAGTGATCGGAAAAATTGGAAATCCTGTAAATGGTGAATATACATTAGGAACTAACACTGGGACTCCCGAAGAAAGAGGCGAAGATATACCAGTACCAGGAACCGCAGGATATTATACTGTTGGAGTTGATATGGCAAATAATAAGCTATTGATAGAACCTGCCAATATTTATATTTGTGGACCTACTATTGGTGACGTATGGCCAACCAGTTCAGTTGTTCCTGAAAACAAGTTCCTGTTAGATGCTGACAATAAGACAATGTATTTGACTAAAATCTTATCTGCTGGAGAACTAAGACTTCATATAACACATCCATATATTTCCGCTGCAGACTGGTGGCATGCTGAATTCATATTCCTTGATGGAAAAATTGAATACAGAGCTGATGGTGGTGATCAGGATAGGTTGAATATTACAGCAGGTGAAAAGACTATAGAGCTTGACTTTATTAATAAAACTGGTAAAATTGAATAAAAAATGAAAAATATAAAATATTTATTTATATCACTATTGGCTGTTCTCTTTATCGGATGCGAAGACGATTTTGACACACCAAATGTAACTGAGCCAGTTCAAGGAACTGCCCCGGTACTAACAGAAGTGACCGAAGCTATAGATCTGATTCTTGAAAAAAAGAATGAAAAAGAAACTATAATCGATTTAAGCTGGTCTGCTGCGACCTATGCTGATCCTATTGGAGTTAGATATTATGTTCAAATTGATACTGTAGGTAATGAATTTAAAAATGCCCTGGAGTTTGATCGAGTATCAGAGACTAGCACATCAATAACTGTTGGTGGTTTAAACACTCTAATATCTGACCGATATGCACCTGCAAAAATGGTAGAGCTTGAAGCCAGAATTAGAGCCTTTGCGAACGAAGATCTTAATAGTTTGTATACTGCGTCGTTTACAATGAAGGTGACTCCTTATTTGGATGTACCAATTCCTACTGATTTTTATATCTTTGGTTCAGCTACTGCTGCTGTTGAAGTAACAGAAGCCTTAAAAGCTTATGGTTCAGACAATATCTTTACAAAGTATTTGAAACTTACAAAAGATGGTTTGTTTAAGTTTTCTGAAAAACAAGGAAGCGACGGTTATGACTATAACTTCGCCAAATTTGCCACTCGATCTGAAAACATTAAGGCTGCAGGAGATGATGAAGGAAATTTCCAATTTACTGGAGAAACTGGATGGTACGCAGTTACAGCTGATTTCGTAAACAGCACTTTAACTATTGAAGAATATATATTTGGTGCTGCTACATATAGCTATGATTATGATAATCTTTACATTGCAGGTAGTTACAATTCTGTAGATGCAGAGTGGAGTCCTGAAGCAGGTATTGCTTTCACAAAACTAGAAGAAGGTGTATTTTCCATTCAAAAAGTGCTTAAAGACGGCGCTCAAATTAAGATTTTAGGTCAAACTTCATGGGGAGATTTAGACTGGGCCGATGCTGATGGCGATGGTAATTCTGGTATTCTAGCACCAAAGGGTAAGAATAACAATATTGCTTTTGATGGAGGTGATTTGGAATATACTATTACTGTAGACCTTAACAAAGGAACATACACTATTGAAGCTGTTCCTGTTTTCCCAACAGCGATGTACATTAATGGGAGCTTTACTGGAAATCCGAGTTGGAGTTGGGATGATGCCGCAGTATTGGAAATGATTCCAGTAAATGGTAACTCTCATCTTTTCTGGAAAATTGCATGGTTTGATGCTAATTCTGAATTAAAATTTAATTCAGAATTAGGTTGGACTGATACTGCATTTGGAAAAACCGGCGACACAGCAGGTGCTGATGGCGTATGGAATAAAGGTGGAGATAACGTGCCAACTGGAACTGTAGGTTATAAAATGATTGTTGTAAATCTATTGACGAATACTGTTCAGATAACCGATCCTGTAATATACGCTCAGGGTACTGCTTTTGGAAATTGGGATGGTGGCCAATTCTTGTTTACTCCTGATGACGCTGATGCCAAAATTCTTGTTTCTCCTGCTGCTGTAGCAGATGATAATGCAAGAATGTATGTAACGGCTACTACCTTAACTAACGCTGACAGCAATTCTATTGATTGGTGGCAGGCAGAGTTTAGTGTGTTAGCAGGAAAAATTGAATACCGCGGAACTGGTGGTGATCAGGCTGCAGCACCTATCTTAACAGGTCAAAAAGTAAAACTAAATTTCAGTACAGAAACTGGAATCTTTGAATAATATTTCTAAAAAAAAAGAGCACACTTCTGTGTGCTCTTTTTTCACATTATACTGTCAATTTTAAAAGGATTTGATCTAGAAATAACTTTACTATGAAGAAATTATACACATATCTCCTTTCTTTACTATTGCTTATTCCTTTAGTCGGATTAGGTCAAATCACTACTATCCCTGAGTTTCCAAATGTCAGCTCAGAAATTACAATTACATTCGATTCTTCTCAGGAATCAAAACTTGGATTTTTCACAGGAGATCTTTATGCACACACAGGCGTTACCATTGAAGGTAAAGGTGACTGGCAAAACGTTATTGGAGAGTGGAATCAAAATAATGTACAACCAAAATTGACAAACAAGGGCAATGGTATTTATGAACTGATAATCACTCCAAACATTAAAGATTTTTATTCCGTTGCAGATGGTGATAAAGTCACAAGAATGTCATTTGTTTTTCGGTCGACAGATGGAAGTTCACAAACCAATGACATTTTTATTCAAGTATACGAAGATGGTCTCAATGTAAGTTTCACTGCTCCATCGGACAATAAAATGATTGCAAAAAATGAAGAATTACAAATTGATCTAAAATCAAGCGGAAGCGATAACCTAACATTATATGTAGATGGGATACAAAACGAAACAACCACAGCAACCGAAATAAGCAAAAAAATTACAACTACTGTGGCTGGAAATCATGAATTGGTAGCAGTAGCTATTGCTAATAGCGAAGAAGCTAGAGATACAATTTATTTCTTTGTACGTGAAGATGTACCTACTGGTAATTTGCCTGCAGGTGCTATTGATGGCATCAATTACATTGACGACAATACGGTTACCTTATCCCTTTACGCTCCAAATAAAGAATTTGCATATGTTATTGGTGATTTCACCGATTGGGAAATTGACAATAACTACCAAATGCAAAAAGATGAAGATTATTTTTGGATTACTCTCGACAACCTTACAGCAGGAAAAGAGTACATTTTTCAGTATGTAATCGACGGAACTATCAAAATAGCAGATCCATATGCTGACAAATTACTGGATCCATGGAATGATCAATACATATCAAGCACAACTTATCCGAATTTAATTCCCTACCCTACTGATAAAACAAGTGAAATTGCCAGTGTATTCCAAACTGCACAAACCACTTATACATGGTCCGATTCTCAATTCACGCCACCCTCAAAAGAAGATTTGGTAGTATATGAATTGCACGTTCGTGATTTTACTGCTGCTGGAAACATTAAGACCGTAAAAGATACACTTGACTACTTGCAACGACTTGGTGTAAATGTGATTGAATTAATGCCATTTAACGAATTTGAAGGCAATGATTCCTGGGGATACAATCCTTCCTTCTATTTTGCTCCTGATAAAGCCTATGGCACAAAAAATGATTACAAAGCATTTATCGACGAATGTCACAGCAGAGGAATAGCTGTTTATATGGATATGGTTCTAAATCATACCTACGGACAGTCACCATTTTTACGCATGTACTTTGATGGAACTAAACCAACAGATGACAATCCATGGTATAACGTAGATAATAACTTTGAAAATACCGAAGCTCACTGGGGATACGATATTGATCACACTAGTACTGATACCAAAAAATTGGTAGACAGAATAAATGCATACTGGATGAACGAATACCACATAGATGGTTTCCGATTCGATTTTACCAAAGGATTCTCAAATACACCTCATACTGTAGCTGATGATGCTTGGGGAAGCAAATATGATGCTGAAAGAATAGCAATTCTAAAGAGAATGTCTACAGAAATCTGGAATATAAAATCGGATGCTGTTGTAATATTCGAACATTTATCAGATAATAATGAAGAAAGAGAATTAGCAGCACATGGGATCATGTTATGGGGAAATGCCAATCATGAATACAGCGAAGCGTCCATGGGATATCCTTCTGATTTCAGTTGGTATTCCTGGAAAGCGAGACAATGGGCCGGCCCAAATTTGGTGAACTATATGGAAAGTCATGACGAAGAACGCATGATGTATCGTAATCTTAATTTCAGCAACTCTTCCAGTACTTATGATATTAGAAATCTCAATACTGCCCTTTCAAGAGTAGAGGCCGCTGCAGCATTTTTCTTTACAGTTCCCGGACCAAAAATGATTTGGCAATTTGGCGAGTTGGGGTATGATGTCTCGATTGATGAAAACGGACGAGTTGGCAAAAAACCAATTCATTGGGAATATCAGGATGATCCGAATAGAAAAAGACTATACGAAGTGTTTGCATCTTTAATTAAAATCAAAAAAGAAGAAGAAGCTTTTGAATCAGATAATTTTACATTAGTTACAAGCTCTGCTCTCAAGAGGATAGAGATTAATCATGCCGATATGGATGTGAGAATAATTGGAAACTTTGATACAAAGACTGGCGAAATTAATCCAAACTTTAGTAAAACAGGCACTTGGTATGATTATTTCACCGGGCAATCAATTACTATTACTGATGCTAACGCATTAATTAATCTTGAAGCTGGAGAATATCATATTTACACCACAAAACAATTATCAACACCGAATATTCTAAGTGCTCCAATTGCGAATAACATTTCGATTTCTGGAATTTTCAGAGAAGATGAAACACTAACTGCAAATTATACTTACACTGATGTAAACGATGATCTTGAAGATGAAGCAAGCTCTATTTACCAATGGTACCGAGCTGAAGATACTAATGGAACAAATGAAACTGTTATTAGCGGTGCAAATGCTCTAACCTATACTCTTGTTAGAGCGGATCGCGCTAATTTTATTCGTTTTTCGGTGACTCCTGTTGCTCAAACGGGTGAATTACTTCAAGGTGAAACTATTTACAGCTCCTACAGCGAAGAAATTGCTTACTCAACAGGAATTAATGATATTTTAAATAAGGAATTACGAATGTATCCAAATCCTGTACGTGATATTCTTCATCTTGAAAATCTGAAACAGGTTAATCGATTACAACTTTTTGATTTATCTGGAAAAGCAATTATAGTTGTAAATACCCCTAATGAATCTGCAAATTTGAACTTAAATAAACTAAGTAAAGGAACTTACGTTTTGGTATTTGAAATGGAAGATGGTTCACAACTTAGTAAAAAAATAGTGAAGCAATAAACATTTTTTTCATATAGTTATTAGATTAAAAAATCCCGCTTTTTGGAGTTCCGAAAGCGGGATTTTTGCACTATTTAATAGTCATTTCTAATTGATATTTTATTTCTGAACCAAGAGGCTTCATTAGTAATTGATAATCACCAGGAAGTAAAGGATCATCGGGCATTGACACTTTAAATACGAATGGAGATTCACCATAATTGCCAATTTGCTCTCTAACTAACTGTTTTTCAATATTCAACAATTGCAAGTTGAGCGTTGTATTAAAGAATTGTCTTAAATGAAACTGTGCAAATATATTTTCCGATTCTGAATAGTAGTAATCCTGATCGGCTCCCATAAACTCACCTCGATCTTGAACATTGTTATCATTCATATCAATATATCCTGTGAATAAAAAAAAACCCTCCTGTCCTTTCTTAAATTCTGGCGCTAAATTATCCACATTTTCGGAGATTCCCATTTTCATTTTCGGTGCTGAAGAAGTAGTATCCTTAATTGCAATTATTTCTGCCTCAGTGGGTAATTCTATATTTAAATCCGACTCCATAGCTCCTGAATGTTCCGATATAGATGCCTGAATGGTATCTATAATCTGTATCGGAATTTTATATTGCATCAGTTTTTCTCCAACAATAGATGCTGTTATAAAATAATCACCTACTGGAGCATCCGTTAAAACCATCAAAAAATCGTTCCCACTACCAAGAGTATCTTCAATCATTGTATAATGTTGAAGGCTATCCAATTTAGAAATATTCATGCTCATTAATTCATACTTATCATCCCAAACCTGATAAACGACTTGCTTGGTACTTGAAGCTAGATTTAATCCCAATTCAAAATTTACATCGCCTAAAATAAATTGTTTCTGATTTAAGCCGACCACTTCGGTACTATCCAATTTCATATCCCCATCCTCATCAATCCATTGCTTAAATACATGCAAATTTTCTGGAAGTAGTTTTTTACGAATTTGAGAATAAATATTTCCATTAGGCTCTTTTAAGGAAAAGCGAATTTGGTAAGTTGTTCCAGTTTCTTCCGGATTAATGGTAAAAATATAATTCCCCACAGGAAGGAAAGAATCAAAACCTGAGTAAGTAAACATCGGTGTTGAAGTATAATTCTTTTTAATGGTTCGAATTAAATTACCACTTGTATCCCAAATTCTAAGTTTCAAATTTGTACCATCACTTAAAGTTGGATCAAACAATGAAGCACTTATTGGCTCGCCTTTCGAAAATAAATCTTTTCCCAAACCAAAAAACTCGTTACTTTCAACCAGACCGTTCTCATTTAGATCTACCCATTTATTATAGGCAAACAAACCAAGTGGTATTTGATTCTTCTCTTTTTCCTTTTCCTGAGGTTCCTGAACTGTTTCTTCTGCTTTAATTTGATGTAATTCTCCAAGCTTATCAGGTATTTCGTCTTGACTTTTAACTAGTAGTGTACTAAAACAAATGAAGGCAAGCGACAACAAACACCTACCGATTGTGCGGATGTATTTTTGCAATGTCATGGCTATAAAGATTTAAAGGGGCATAAAAAGATTCCTATCTATAAATTACGATTTTAATAGGACATTTGCCTTATTCCCAAGCCACTAGTTTGACCAATTGCGTTCAGAAAATTGTTAAAAAAGCTTAAAGGACATTTTTATTGAAGAAAATGACAATTTTAACTTAGATTTAATAAGAAACTTAAGCGATTAAATAGGATGTGTAAAATAAAAAGTTGATCCTTCTCCTGCCACAGAATCAAACCAAATTTTACCACCCAGTAATTCAGTTAAGCTCTTGGATATTGATAATCCGATTCCTACGCCATCGTGTTTACGGGAAAGACTTTCATTCGCCTGTCGAAATAGACCAAAAATACTTTCTTGTACTTCGCTTGGTATTCCTATTCCTGTATCTTTCACATAAAACTGAAGAAATTCGCTTGATTTTAATTCATTCTTAATAAAACCATATTCAATACTGCCCTGATCAGTAAACTTTAAGGCATTTTTCAACAAATTTAAAAACACTTGTTTAAAACGATGAGGATCCGTATTTATAAAGCATTCGTTATAATCTGAAGGGAATTCTATTTTTAGCTCGATATGCTCTTTATTAAGTACCTTCTGTTCTACATTGATTACTGCGCTTATCTCGTAAAATAAATTCAATAAACTATACTTCTCTTGTCTAATTTTAACAGCACCCGATTGTATTAAACTTATATCAAACAGATCCTCAACAATGTTTAAAAGATTCTGCCCACTTTGATTAATCATTTTGCAAAATTCAACAGCTGTTTCAATATCCGTTTCCTTATCGACCAATTCGGAGAATCCTATTACTGCATTTAAGGGTGTGCGCAATTCATGCGACATGGTAGCTAAAAAAACAGACTTTAATCGATCCGATTCTGTGGCTTTATTTAAAGCGGTGTGTAACTCACGTTCTGTTCTTTTTTGCTCTATGGAAATACTTATTTGATGAGAAACCAATTCTAACATTTCTTTATCCTTACTTGTAATTGCATTTTCGTGGGCATAACTTTGAATAACCAAAACTCCAATTACTTTTTCTCTTCCTTTTAGAGGCATTCCAAGCCAAATTTTTGATGGTTCTCCTTTAAGTTCCACTTCTCCTCTCGCTTCCATCTCATCCAAGATTTCCTCAGTTGCCAAAAGAGCTGTTTCATTTTCAACCACCCAACCCGAAATAGTCTTATTTTTAGGGAACTTCTCAAAAGAATCATATTCATCGTCATGAAAAGGCATACTAAACATCTCCGTTTCATCATCATATAAGGCAACAAAAAAGTTCGTTGTATCAATTATAGCAGACAACTCTTCCCTGATGAACTGAATAAATTCAAATAATGTATTTTGCGAGAAAACCGCATTCGAAATATTTAATATGATCTTCTGAACTTGTTCTTGCCATTTTCGTTCTGTAATATCTTCCTTTACAGCAATAAAATTAATAATTTGTCCTCTCTCATTCTTAATTGGCGATATTCTAGCTAATTCCCAAAATATCTCTCCGCTTTTCTTCTTATTCTGAAATTCTCCCCTCCATTCATTCCCCGACTTAATAGTTTCCCACATTAACTTATATACATCTTTACTATTTTTGCCTGAACTTAAAATTCGAGAATTTTCCCCCAAAACTTCCTCCAAGGAATACCCTGAAAGTTCATTAAATTTTGGATTTACAAATTCAATTTCCCCATTAAAATTTGTTATCACTACCGAGACGGGACTTTGAATAACCGATTGAGATAGTTTGTGTAATTCTTTCTTTGTGTTCAAATAATTAGTTACATCTCGAACAGATAGCAAACATATTTCTTTTCCTCTAAAAATGGAATTTTCAATTCGAAGAACAACATCAATCTTTACGCCATCATTTTTAATCGCTACCGCTTTAATTTTATGTCTAAATTTTTTAGATTCATCAGAGAAAGGAACAATCCAATATTCCCAATCTATTAAATTAAATATAGACATACCGGACATTTCCATTTCGGAATATCCGGTCATTGTCTCAGCACGTTTATTTACTTCAATAATTTTATCTCCTTCAACAATAAAAATAGCCTCATTACCAGCGTTCGCAAGTGTTTTGTATTTATTTTCGTTTTCTTCTAATTTCTTTATTATACGATAACGATCAAGAACAATTGCAGTCAGATCTGATAGTTCTGAGATCAATTCAAGATCTTCCTCATTTGGCGTATTTGGCGTACGATGATAAATGGCAAAAGTCCCCAAAATCTTACCCGAAGCATCTTTTATAGGTTCCGACCAACATGATCCTAAATTTGCCTGTTGAGCCAAAGTTTTAAAGTTCTTCCAGTAAGAATGAATGGAAATATCTTCTACAATAACTCTTTCGCCTCTAAATGCCGCTGTCCCACATGATCCAATCCCATCCCCAATGGGAATACCATTCACTGCGTTATTATAAAAATCAGGTAAATCAGGTGCTGCTCCAAAAAGTAAATGCTCTCCCTTTTCATCAGTAGATAAAATTGAACAAATGGAACCCGTTGCAATTAGTTGAGCCTGATGTACCAATTCATTTAAAATTGTAGACTCAGATTTACCTTTGTACAACATTTCCATTATTTTCGCTCGTAATTCCTTTTGCTCAACCATCCCCCTAAAATATCATATTTTAACATTCGTCAATCCTTATTTCCCAATTTATTTTCAATTTACATGGAATTTAAATAATTACTTATGGCAACTTACCCGACAATAAATCAACCTACTATATAAACTAATCTTAGTTTATATAAATATTCTCTCGTTATTTAATTCCATAATTTGTTCCCGAAATGAAATCATCACCTTGGTACCTTCTCCATAAAAAGATTCCAGATTTATATTGCCATTGTGTAGACGCATAATGGATCTTGCAATAGATAAACCAATACCTGAACCATTTTCTTTTGTTGTGAAAAAAGGAATAAAAACACTCTGCATATCTTCTGATTTGATACCTGAACCATTATCGGTTATTGATATCTGAATAATTCCTTTGGTATCAGATTTGGCTTCAATATCTACAAATCCGTTTTCACCAATTGCAAACTGTGCATTCTTAATCAGATTAATCATCACCTGAACAATTAGTTGTTCATCAATCTCGATAAACAAATCCTGATCCCAAATGGTAAACTGATACTTAATGGTAGTATCCTGATCTAAAGAAAGGAGTGCTTTTACATGCTCGAACAAGTGTTTTACTGCTACTTTTTTGATTTGTGGTTTTGGTATACGAGACAACTCGCGATAGGCTTCAACAAAATGCATCAACCCCTCACCTTGTTCCCTAATTACCCGCAATCCAGTTTGTGTTTTTGCAAGCAATTTCTCCGATATTAATGTTCCGGCTTTCATCTCTTTGTAACTCTTCTCCAAATTTTCCGACAAACAAGTTAAGGGCGAAACAGAATTCATTATTTCGTGAGTAAGAACATTAATCAAGCTTTGCCACGATTCCAGTTCCTTAGCATCCAACTGATTTTTAATATCCATAAAGGAAAGTAATTGATAACTTTCTTTACCCAACAATAGTGAGCTGCAATTAACCAACAAATGCATTTTAGTCTGGTTAATTTGGGTTTCAACAATGCGACTTTCTCCCGACTTTATTTGTTGAAAAAAAGAAAGCAGATTAGAATCAAATTTTAATAATACTTTGATGTTAACCAAATGATGAACACCTAGTAATTCTCTACCTTTCCGATTAATACATTCAACTTTTCCCGAAGAAGTAAAGCTTAAAATTCCGATAGCTGCATTCTCAATTATTGCATCACTAAAAATTTCCTTCTGCTGGTATTTAAGACGTAAATCTTTTACTATTTTATTTACATTTTGCATGCTAACACGAAGTTCTCGAAAAGATTTACCTTCAAATGCTTTAGGTATTTTAAGCGTGGAGTCTTCATTCTTTACGGATAAAAAAAACTGGCTTAGCAAACGGTTGGTAGAATTCAGAAAGTAAATCAATTTAACAATTTGATAGCAAATAAGAATAAGACCAACAATTGATAAATTCGGATAATTACTTTCCCAAAGCAACCAACCAGAAAGAAATGAAAAAAGTACAATCCCAATAATCCGCACAATTATCTGAACCAATAGTTTTTTATAAATCATACTTTTTAATTTTATGATATAAGGTTGGACGAGTTACCCCTAATTCCTTTGCAATATGACTCATATTCCCTTTGTGTCTGTCTATTGCAGCGCAAATCAAATGCCTTTCCATTTCTTCGAATGAAACTGCTTCATATTTCATTTTGTTGATGTGTCTTTCATTAAAAAGGAACTCTTCGGCTAACAATTCCGAATTATCAGTTAAAATAACCGCTTTTTCGATTGTGTGTTGAAGCTCTCTAACATTTCCAGGCCAAGAATAACTCATTAATTTATCCATGGTGTTTTTAGCAAATCGCAGATTTTCCTTGTTATACTTTAGAGCATATTTTCTCAAATAATATTCTGCCAACACAGCAACATCGCCATTTCTATTCCTTAATTCGGGCACATCAATCTGAATGGTATTTATCCGATAAAGTAAGTCTTCACGAAACTCTCCTTCCATTGTCATTTGCACCAAATTCTTATTGGTTGCACATATCAATCGAATATCTATATCGCGAACCTGATTATCGCCCAAGCGAATGATTTTACGCATTTGTAATGCACTTAATAATTTGGCTTGCATGGGCATGGAAAGATTGCCTATTTCGTCTAAAAACAGGGTGCCTCTGTTGGCGATTTCAAAGCGACCAATTCTACTTTCCTTTGCATCGGTAAAAGCACCTTTCACATGGCCAAAAAGTTCACTCTCGAACAACGATTCGGCAATTGAACCCATATCTACAGTGATAAAAGCGCCCTTACACCTTTTCGATTTCCGATGCAATTCCCGCGCAATCAATTCCTTTCCTGTTCCATGTTCTCCAAAAATTAAAACATTGGCCTCTGTACATGCAACCTTTTCAATAATACGTTGCATTTCAAGCATGGATTTCGAACGACCAATCATCTGCGTTAAATCTTGATTGATCTCTCGTGTCAACTCCACTTTTTCATTCTCCAACTGCACAATTTTCTGTTTCGATCGCCGGAGTTCCAATGCCGTTTTCAGTATACAAACCAATTTATTATTATCCCATGGCTTTAAAATAAAATCGGATGCTCCCACTTTCATGGCCTTCACAGCTAATTCCACATCTCCATAGGCCGTAAGTAGAACAACGGCCATGTCTGGGTCCTTCTCCAAAATTTTATTCAGCCAGAAAAATCCTTCGTTCCCTGTATTAAGGCCAGCTGAAAAATTCATATCCAGAAGAATGATATCAAACTGATTGGTTTCTAAAGCAAAACTCAACGAATTGGGATTCGACAAAGTCTGCACTTCTTCAAATTCATCTTGAAGCAAAATCTGCAAAGCGGTCAACACCCTTTTATGATCATCTACTATCAATACCTTACCTATAGACATAATTTTATTTTAATGCTTTTTCAAATGTAAAAAACCTTCACCAACAAGTCTTTTGATTGTAAAGAAACTTTACACTAATAATAAAATTTATTTACAATCCAGATCATAGCAACACAATACAAAAAGCACCAACAATCTGACTATCAACAATAATAAACAATAGGCATCATAATTGGCAACAGAGCACCTATAAGTTAAACTAGTCAATTAAATTTCATACTATTTAATTCGCTTGTGTTTATAATATGAAACCAGTACAATTGTATTCCTAATCTGATTAACATGATAAAAATAGAAAACCTAAGTAAGACCTTTAAGACTGAAGAGGTTGAAACAACTGCTCTCAATAACATTCAACTTGAAATTAAAGAAGGTGAATTCGTTGCCATTATGGGCCCTTCGGGTTGTGGTAAATCGACACTACTCAACATTATGGGAATGCTGGATAGTCCTTCGGAAGGAAAATATTACTTTGACAATGTGGAAGTTGGATCTCAAAAAGAAAAACAGCGCAATAAAATCAGAAAAGGGAATGTCAATTTTGTGTTCCAGAGTTTTAACCTGATTGATGAACTAAATGTGTACCGAAATGTTGAACTACCGCTCAATTATTTAAATATTAAATCGGCCGATAAGAAAGCAAGGGTATTCGAAATGCTCGACCGAATGAAAATTGGTCATCGAAAAAATCATTATCCTCAACAATTATCGGGCGGACAGCAACAGAGAGTTGCCATAGCCCGAGCAGTAGCCGCCAACCCAAAACTACTACTTGCCGATGAGCCTACGGGTAATTTGGATTCGAAAACAGGATTGGAAGTGATGAATTTATTGAGTGAACTTAACAACGAAGGAACTACCATTGTAATGGTTACCCACTCGGAAAGAGATGCAGAATTTGCACACCGAGTAATCCGCCTTTTCGATGGCGAAATTGCAGCGGAAAGCATTGCAAAAAAAATGGCAAGCATTAATTTCTAACCTTCAACACAACACCTATGTTTTTCAATTATTTCAACAAGAATAAAAAATGGTTTTCGATTAATATCATTGGCATCGCAATTGCCTTTGCTGTTGTTCTTATTGTTTTCTCATATACTCAAAAAGAACTCTCCTTCGATAAATTTCATTCCAAAGCAGACAATATTTATCGGATACAAATTGACAAGGCTGGAAGAGGTGGTCCAACTGGAGAGTCTGACGATATCAGCTCTGCCTCTATTGATCAAAACCACATTGTCAGTCTCTATGACCATTTTCCTTCCATTAAAAGGATTGCATTTATTGGCAATTTATGGCAAGCAAAAATTCAGATTGGAAAAAATGAATTTTCCCCGGAAAACATCTACTACACCAACGAAACTTTCTTTGAAATTTTTAATTTTAAAATAGAAAAAGGAAACAGAAATACACTTCTAAAAAAACCAAACGAAGTAGCAATTAGTAAAGAAGTGGCACTTAACTATTTTGGCAATACAGATGTTGTAGGAAAAGAAATCATTTTAAAACAAGATTATGAAGAAGATAAAATATTTACCATCACTGCGATTTTAAAGGATGCACCAAACAACTCACACTTTAGACCAGAAATTCTGCTTTCAAGATCTATACAAGAAATGAAAGAAAATTACGGAAGCTATTATACCTATCTGCTTCTGCACGAAAACACTTCCAAACCTGAACTCATCAATTCAATTAATAACTATACTTCTAAGAATGTTAAGGAAGGAGAAGTAGCTCCAAGCTTTAAGCTGATCGCCTTACAAGATATCCACCTAAAAAGCCATCAGATAGATGAGTTGGGACAGAATGGAAATATCAATTCCGTAATTATTCTAATTGCCGGAGCTATAATTATTCTTTTAATTGTAATCATCAACTATTCGAATCTCAACTTTGTACAATTTATAATCAACAGTAAAGATTTTAAGATTAGAATGGTAAATGGAGCTTCAATTTTAAACCTTTCGCAACTGCTCTTTGTAAGATCAATCATCCAAAGTATCATAGCCATTGCAATCGGAACTTTTTTAGCCTACAATTTTAATCAGGCAACTCATTTTGAATATCAGTTAGAAATAGCCTACAGTACAGTATTGCTTACTTCTATATTATTTCTGATTGTATTTGGTATTCTTGCTTTGCTTCCTTTATACATTACAGGTTTATCAACTGATCTAAGCAAGACTCCCAATCAGGGATCCAAAAAATTTGAACTTTCACTCCTATTTCAATTTATCCTATCCATCTCAGCTTTAATTCTCACTCTGGTTCTGTACAATCAGATCTCATACGTAAATAAAAATCATTTGGGAAGCGGAGACAAAACAGTTCTCGTTCTTCCTGAAGTACCCTATGTTGCAATTCAAAAATATGACCTATTCAAGGAAATAGCTTTAAAGCACCCAGAAATCTTATCAATTAGTGGTTCTACCGTTCCTCCAGGATGTATTGCTCCTTTTAAATACGGATTTGAAATGGAAGGTGTTGAAAATGATAACGAATTACGACTAACGGTTTTAAGCATTGATGAAGATTTCTTTACTCTTTTTTATATAAAGCCAATTGCTGGTAGCCTAAATATGGGACCTACATCAACTGATGCATGGGAAAGAATTGCAATCAACCCAAACCTTGAAATAGCAGGTGAATCCCTAAAAGAGTATGAGAAAAAACACCCTCCTTTTAAGGAGCAATACATTTTAAATTTGGCTGCCGTTAAAATGCTCGGCTTTAGCAATCCGGAAGATGTAATTGGAAGAGAATTTAAATACAACTTCATAGCCTCCTATATGTTTGCCAAAGGAGAAATAATTGCTGTGGTAGATGCCATTCATTACGACAACATGTTCACGAAAGAAGAACCTATCGTAATGGCTTCCAAGAGGTTGTTTAACGGAACTTTCTTTGTTAAGATTGATGATAAAAACAAAAAAGCAGCAATTGACGCTCTTACTGAAGAATGGAATCAACTTTTCCCTAATGATCCTTTAAAATATGAATTCATCAGCGACATGTACGCCAAAATTTATAGAAATCAATACAACGAAATGAAGGCATTAACAATTTTTGCCCTGCTATCTATTTTACTTTCTACTTTGGGAATGTTCGCCCTATCCTCTTTCAGTATTCAACACAAAACAAAAGAGATTGGAATTAAAAAAGCCAATGGTGCAACTTCCAGTGAAATACTAATTCAATTAATCGGAGAATATACCAAATGGGTAGCATTGGCATTTATTATTGCCTGTCCGATCGCTTACTATACAGCATCTAACTGGCTGAGTAATTTTGCCTATAAAATTGAATTAAGCTGGTGGATCTTTGCCTTATCTGGCACAATAGCACTCTTTATTGCAATTGCAACAGTAAGTTGGCAAACCTGGAAAGCTGCAAGCCAGGATCCAGTTCATGCTTTAAAATACGAATAGAATACATATTTTTTTCATGAACCATGCGGGTCTCACTACAGTGAGGCTCTCTTTTTTTACATGAAAAAAGTGCTACTCCGAAGAGTAGCACTTTTTAAGGTTGCGTATATAAAGAGAAAACTTTATCCTACTAATTTGCTTTTAGGTCTCATCCTATTCAGCATTTCTTTGGTTTTAAGATCCAAACGAGACTCTTTTTCTTCTGGTTGAGTAATTTCACCATTAGCCTCAATTGAAGTTCCACCTAAGCTATATAATCCTCTCAAAAGCATTGCTTGCTTTTCTTCAGCAGGAATTGCCTTGTAAGCTGCTTTTTTCTCGTCTTCAATTCTTTGTTTCTCATCTTCTTCAGCTTCTACTTTTGCGTAGTAAGCATCAGCCTTACGATTCTTCAAGAAAGGACCTGCAACAGTTGGGAATAATTCCAACAACAACATTTCTTTCTCATTCTCAGCAAGCTTAACGCCACCAAACTCTTCCAAAATTGGATTCTCTGGTGATTTGTATTTGCTTACATCAAAAACTGTAGCATCGCGCTGTCCACAAATTTTCTGACGATATTCTGGATCAATTTCGATTGGTGTATCACCATATTCACCTTTCACAAGGTTAAAGAATTGGTTGTTTACGTTTGTATATGGAGCCTTACCGCTGTTCACATCCAACACATAGTTTACTGCCTGAACACCAATGATTTGTGATGATGGAGTAACCAATGGAGGACAACCTGCAGCAACACGAACTTCCGGAACTTTCAATAGTACTGTTGGTAACAAATCTTCCAAACCTAAACCTTTCAACTGAGCCAACATATTGGTATACATACCACCTGGAATCTCAGCAGCTTTTACTTCTTCGTTTGGTGCAGGGAAGTTAAAGAATTTATCGATCGCGTTACAAACGTCTAACAATTCTGCTTCCTTATCTGCTTTCGCTAATTCAATAGCTTTATCGAACAATGCATCAATCTCTTTTGGAAGATAATCTGCTGTAATATCAAATTCTAATGGGAACATTTTGTAAGAATCGAATTCTGCAATTCGATTACGAATTCCCTTTAATTCTGCATTGATTTTAACAACAGCATCTAAATTCACACCAGTGTCTAAACCTAACTTATCAGCAAAAATCTGAATGATTTCGAATGCTGGAGCAGCTGGTCCACCCGCAAAATTCAAGATGTTTGTATCAACAATATCAACACCGTTAACAATTGCCATTAAAACAGCACCTAATCCGTAACCAGGAGTACAGTGAGTATGAAAATCGATTGGTACATTCAATTCATTTTTCATTCTTCTGATAATTTTACCTGACAATGATGGAGGAATTAATCCTGCCATATCTTTCACGGTAATCATATCAGCACCCAAAGCTTCCATTTGTTTCGCCTTGTTCAAGAAGTAATCTACATCGAAAATCTTCTTAGGCAATCTCTTTCCAGATAGCAATGCTTTCCATCTTTGTTTTTTGCTGAATTTAGGATCAACAGTATAACAAACAGCGCAGTCGGCAATACCGCCAGCCTCTTTCATATACTTGATTGTTGTCTCCATGTTCTTCACATCATTCAAACAATCGAAGATACGCATGATTCCCAATCCAGATTTCACAGCATTTCTGTTAAAACCTTCAATCACTGATTCTGGATATGGAGAATAACCGAACAAGTTTCTACCACGAGATAGAGCTGTTAGATAAGAAACATCACCAATCACTTCTTTGATTGACTCCAAACGGTGCCATGGATCCTCGTTTAAGTAACGCATTACTGAATCAGGAATTGCACCACCCCATACTTCCATTGCATAAAAGTTAGCATCCTTATACATTGGAAGAACTTTTTCAATTTCTGCTTGAGGAACACGTGTAGCGAACAATGATTGCTGACCATCACGAAGGGTAAGGTCACGAATTTTTAGTTTGCCAGTACGTTTAATAGCAGCTCTTTCTGCAGCAATTTTCTTACGATTTGATTCTCTTTGAGCTTCGAATTCAGCTTTACGTTTTCCTTCCAAGTAACCTTTGGCTACTAATGGGAAAAGTTCAAGCAACATGAATTCTTTTTTATCAACAGCCAATTTCACGTTTCCGTACTGAGGCAATGTTGGATTTTCTGGAGATACATAAGCATCTACATCATATTCTACTTTTTCTGCTTTTCCAGTAATTTTCTTACGGAATTCAGGCATGATATCAATTGGAGTTGTTCCATACTCTCCTTTTACCAAATTAAAGAACTGATTCGATACATTGGTATAGAAAGGACGTCCAGAATTCTCATCAATCACACAGTTTACAGCCTGTACACCAACAATTTGAGAAGAAGGGGTTACCAATGGCGGACAGCCAGCGTCCAAACGCACCACTGGTACCACTTCTAACACTCTCTCTAACAGGGTTTCCAAACCTAAAGCTTTCAACTGGTTAAGCATGTTAGTATACATACCTCCAGGGATTTCCGCGTTCTTAACCATTTCGTTAGGAGCTGGGAAATTAAAATATGCTTCAATTGCGTGACATGCACTAAGTAGTTCTGCTTCCTGATCAGCATTTGCATACTTAATTGCATCATCGAATAATTGATCGATGTTAGCAGGCAATTTATCTTTTGTAATATCAAATTCAATTGGGAATTGCTTGTAGCTATCAACATCAGCTAAAGCATTCATACGAATCTCTTTCAGAATTTTGTTGATTTCAACAACAGTCTTAGCATCACCATCTAATTCAATGCCTAATTTCTGACAGAAAATATAAATCAATTCGTAAGCTGGAGCAGCAGATCCACCTGCAAAATTCATGATGTTGGTATCGATGATATCAACGCCATTTACAATTGCAGTAAGAGCAGAAGCCAAACCATACCCTGGAGTAGAGTGAGAATGGAAATCTACAGGAATACTTAACTCTTCTTTAAATCGGCGGATGATTTGACCTGCATACGAAGGTGAAGCCAATCCAGCCATATCTTTTAATGTAATCATATCGGCACCTAAAGCTTCAAGCTTCTTAGCCATATCAACAAAGTAATCCAGATCAAAAATCTGATCAGGAAGGTTCTTTAGCGTTAATCTTTCAAGATCTTCTTTTTTTGTAGGAAATTTAGAATCAACAGTAAAACAAACTGCGCAATCTGCAATACCACCAGCAGCTTTTACATACTTGATAGTAGACTTCATGTTTTCGATATCATTCAAACAATCGAAAATACGCATAATACCCAAACCAGATTTAACTGCCTGTGTATTGAAATCTTCGATCACTTGTTCTGGGTAAGGACTATAGCCAAAAAGGTTACGACCACGTGACAAAGCAGTAAGTTTGGAAACATTGCCTATCACTTTATTAATTGACTCCAATCGATACCATGGATCTTCATTTAGGTAACGCATAATTGAATCAGGAACTGCACCACCCCAAACTTCCATTGCATAAAAGTTAGCCTTTTTATATAGGTGTAATACTTTTTCAATTTCTGCCTGTGGCATTCTTGTCGCAAAAAGAGATTGCTGACCATCTCTTAATGTAAGATCTCTAACTAATAACTTCCTTTTTTTCATACCCTGACTTGTTAATTTTTTATTCCCATTTAATACTCGAGAGAGTTGCTTAAAATTGGAATCGAATCAATGTGATTTAATTCTGCATCAAAAATAAAAACAATTTTCCATTGGAGAAATATTTCTGTATTATTAGTCGCATGTTGAACAATACCCCATATTATGGGTGTTTACACCCAATACTATTAGTGATTTTTTTATTTAATAATAACTACTCCAAACTGCAATCGATAACGAAAAATGCAATCTCTACATGTCAAAACACAAAAACACTACTAAAATCAATACACTTAGAATTACAGATTGTAAAATCAGTCTTATTTAACCGATAACATATACTGTTAACAATTCAATAAGCCTAAACACCCAGTTCTAATTTCCAACTTTCAAAAATCTGCTGTACAACATGACTAGTTGTAGAGAGTCACCAAGAATTAAATCACTTTTCAATTAAAATTTAATTGAAAAGTATTTCCACTTGATCCTCGGGAATTGGATCAGCAGACCAATATTTAGTAAAAAGATGCTTACATTTACCCTGTTAAAATTTTGAGTAGTAGAAACCACACTTTAAGCTGTAACTAATTCTTATTCAATACAGATAAGGTGATAAAATATAATATTGTGAGTATAATTGGTCAGTTTGCGGAATTAAAAGTTGCTAAAATAGTCGATTTTGGAGTGTATTTACAGGGTGAAGATGAATCTTTGATTCTATTACCAACCAGATATGTGCCTCTTAAAACCCAATTGGATGATACTATTAAAGTATTTATCTATCGTGATTCCGAAAATCGAATTATTGCAACAACTCTTATTCCTTACGCGACTGTTGGTGAATTTGCTTACTTAAAGGTAAAAACGGTTAATAACCTCGGAGCATTTCTAGACTGGGGAATAGCTAAAGATTTATTTGTTCCGTTTAGCGAACAAAAGGACAATATGCAAGTAGATTATTCCTACTTAATATTTGTATATCTGGATAGTGCTTCAGAAAGAATTGTAGGAACAGCCAAAATTGAGAATGTTCTTAGAGACGTAGAAACTTCCTACAAAGAAGGTGATGAAGTAGAAATACTTATCACCAGAAGAAATGACATGGGTTATCAGGTATTGATTAGTAACGATGCTCTTGGAATGTTGTATCAGAATGAAATTTTTGAACCTGTTCGCAGTGGAGATGTACGTAAAGCATATATTAAGAAAATTAGACCTGACGGAAAAATTGATGTTAGCCTTCAAAAACAAGGTTATGAAAATAAAATACCTGATTCAGGCGAACAAATTTTGTCTCAACTAAAGAAAGAAGATGGTTTTCTTCCTTTAAATGATAAAAGTTCACCTGAAGATATTTATCACCTTTTAAATATGAGTAAAAAGAACTTCAAAAAAGCTGTAGGTCTTCTTTACAAGCAAAAGCTTATTACCATTGAAGATTCAGGAATTTTTCTAGTTAAAGGAAAAAAGTAACGAAAAATAACAAACAACACACAATCTCTTTATAACACAACACTAACTTATGAATAAACAATTTAAAATGAGCCTGTTCATTTTAATGGCGTCGATTTCATTCACCGCCATTGCTCAGGACAAATCGGATTGGAAAAATGGTGTTCCAGAAGGTTGCACAACTATTACAGTTGGGAAATTGGCTACTGTAGATGGTTCTGTGATCACATCGCACACCGATGACAGTCACCGCACAAGAGCATGGATGGATATTTCTCCTGCAAAGAAACACGATAAAGGAAGCAAATTTGAATTGTTCGAACGATCTGCTTACGATAGCCTGGCAATGCCAACCTATCAGCACAAAAAAATAGGAGAAATCGATCAGGCGGAAAAAACCTACCAATTTTTAAATACAGCCTATCCTTGTATTAACGAAAAACAATTGGCTATCGGCGAATCTACTTTCGGTGGCCACGAGGAACTATTCTCAACAGAATGTTTAATCGATTGTCAGCGTTTACAACAATTAATGTTGGAAAGATGTTCTACCGCTCGAGAAGCAATTACTTTGGCTGATGATTTGCTAAAAAAGTACGGATGGCGCGATTATGGTGAATGTCTTACCATAGCTGATAAGAAAGAAGTTTGGCATTTTGAAGTTGTTGGTCCGGGAAAAGGAAAAGTGGGTGCCGTTTGGGTTGCTCAAAGAGTTCCAAACGATCACATTTCTGTTAATGCAAACGCCAGTACAATTAAAGAGATTGATTTAAAAAATCCGGATTACTTTATGGCATCGGCTAACATTTTTGATGTTGCCAAAGAAAATGGATGGTGGAAAGAAAGCGAAACTTTCCGTTGGAATTACGCTTATGCTCCTGAGAGTCGTTTATCGCTGGCTTCAAGAAGAAGAGAATGGCGAGTACTTTCGATGGCTGCTCCTTCTTTAAATT
>JBFFMG010000004.1:0-26652 GCA_041554215.1 Labilibaculum sp. | reverse complement strand
TGCAAATGATAATGCCTCTGGAACTGCGGCAATTATTGAAATTGCCAGAAAATTTAAGGACGCAAGTGATCATGGCCATAAAACAAAAAGAAGTATTCTATTTGTTGCATTCACAGGAGAAGAAAAAGGTTTATGTGGTTCAACATATTTTGTAGATAACTCCCCCATTCCCATATCGAAAATTGTTGGAAATTTAAATTTGGATATGCTTGGCAGATACGACCAATTCCACGATACCACCGATTACATTTACCTATTAGGAACCAATCATCTTAAACCAAAATTGAAAGTCATATCCGATAGTATAAATCAGATTAGCACAAAATTACAGCTTGATTACAAATATGATACTCCTGATAATTTTCTGTATCAAGCTTCAGATCAAGCATCATTTGTAAAACATGGCATTCCCGCAATTTTTTATTTTAATGGATTACACAAAGACTATCACCAAGCAAGCGATACTGCAGAAAAAATAGATTTTAAGGCCATAAAAAGAGTATCTCAGCTCGTATTTCTTACTGCATGGGAACTTGCAAATGAAAAATAATCATCACACGCAACTGCTAAAATTACTGTGAAAAAATCATTATTTGATTATTTAATTTTAAACAAGACATAACATAAAATCATTTTTTACGTATGTTTGTATTGTTACCATAGATTTACCTAATCGCATTATTATGAAACGTCATTATTTTTTCATTATACTATTCGTTATTGGAAGTTTTTCGTGCGCGAAAGACAACGAACATTCTGGTTATATTGATGAAAACGAAGCATTATTGGAAAGTCTAAATGAAGTTGATGGTAGACAGCATACCTACAACTATGATTTTGAATTATTAGAATTTCGCGAAAAAGTAGACTATTATGCTCCGGTGAGTTTTTCGGAAGCTATGTCAAGTATTCCTTCATTGATGAAGGACAAAATAAATCTGATATCGCAAAGCGATTTACCATTTGTTGTTGCTCAGCAGGAAGCAAATATTGTTACTTCGTGGAATGCCTTTAATAAATTGGTATTTCAAATTCAATTTTCTTATTTGGAAAATACTACTGGCTACCAAACCAATTTTAAAGATTTCTGTATCATCTCGATTACTCAATATCCTGAAGATCCCTTTGCTGATGAAGAAGCCACATTAGCAATGGAAGAAAATATTAAGGGCTATGAAAAATTAGTTTTGGAAGGAACACATCCCATGTATTACAAACCTGCTGCCGGAACTTGGCCGCGAATGTTTGATTACTACAAATTTATTCCCGAAGAAAATCTAATGGATAAAGAATCAACCGGCTCATCACAATATTACACCTGGTACAATGGCTTAATCTATAAAATTGGATTTAATATGGATGTAAGTGCTACCGACCATGAAGCATTAATTCGGAAAATTATATTAGGAAGTTGATATACAAAAGGACAGCAAATGCTGTCCTTTCTTATTTCTTCAAATCTTTTTTACAACTTACTGCAAGTGCAGGATCGGATAATGCTTTCTCGAGTTTTAGTTCATCTTTGGAAGATTCATATAATAAATTGTAGACTTCTCGAACTGAGAGGCTCTCCTCTCTGCTTTCCAACAAAATCAACTCATCACCCTTCCTTACTTCTCCTTCCTCAATCACGCGAATGTATACGCCCGGAAAACCCGCATTTATAAATTGGCGAACCATACTGTCGCAATCAAAACGGTAATTTAATTTGTAACACGGTTGACGAGGTTGAGTAACCTGAACCCTGGCATTTCCAATTTGAAAAACATCGCCAATTTTAATGTTGCCCTCATCCAATTCCGAAATGGTTAAGTTTTCTCCAAACATTCCGTAATTCCAATCCAAATGGGGGAATTTCTTTTTCCAAAATTCATATTGTTTTTCCGAGTACCAATAACATGCTTTATCTGCACCACCATGGTATCTTCTATCAATTACCAAATCGTTAACAACATCATCTTTACCCAAATAAATTGCCTGATCAACAGCATATTTATACATGCCTGTTTTTTCAATTTTTCCGTGATAATTGATTTCGACACTTTCACCGATATTGGTAGATATTACTTTCATTCCTAAATTTAATTTATCGTGCGGTATACAACCTACTTTGTAAGAGATTGTAGGATAGATTTAAACTCATCCTTTAAACTTTCATAATTTTCACTTGGACAATCTAAAACCAATTCCATTCCAACTCCATTCTGAATAGAATGCAGAACAACTGCAGTCCATTCATTATCATTTGAATCGCTATGAGTTGTAAAATAAGCTATGCTTTGAGGAAGAGTAAATAATTGATTCTCCTTCGTAATGACTCTCTTTACATCTACAGTTAGTCTCCTTCTTCTATCCGATGAATAATCAATCAAACCAATATTTGATTGAATATCTTCCAAAGAAATCAAACAAGAAGCCAAATCTTCTCTCTCCTCATCATCATTCAATCCAAGTCTGTAAAAAAGAAAACTTAATCGTCCATCTACCTGGTACTTCTCAGACAAATACCACATTCCTTCCGGAAAGCTAAGCTTTACATCCGGACCATCAATAAAATATGTTTTCTGATAAAGCTCCTCTGCAATAGGCTTACCATCGTCCGAAAGATAAGTCCAAATTCCATTCTTAACACCTTTTTCGAACTTCCCCATATGAGATATTCCACCATTCGGATAGTAATAAATGGCTGCACCGTTTAAAGTGTCATTTTCAAACTTTATTCGTAAGCTAGGCTCTCCATTCTCAAAAAACTCTGAATATAAGCCATTTGCAATATTATTTACTGCAAAATATTCTTTTTCCATTTTTCCATCTTCCAGCCAAAAGCGAATCATTCCATTTTGCTTGCCGTCTACAAATTGAAATTCTTTTTTCACAGTTCCTGAAGGATAAAAATCGCGACTTATTCCATTTTCAATTGCAGACTCATTAAAACCGACTTCGTAAAGTCTTGTCCAATCGATATTTGCTTGTAAACCCTTATAATGGTATTCCGACAGAAGTACTTTATCAATTGTAAAGTCCTTGACCAAAAATTGATTCTCTGCAATTGGATTTATTGTAGAATAAAACTGAGCGTTCTCTTTCTCAACAACCAGCCAATCCTGATTAAAGTAAACGGTATCCTGAGCAATAGTTGTAAGTGGAACAAGCACAATAAAAACGAAAAACCAGCGAGCTAAATACATATAAATTCAATTTGAAATAATTAGGTGCAAAATAGATAATTTACTCATATTATGCTAAGAATTTAACGACAATTTCTACTCCGCTCATGAAACTTCAAATGCAACAAACCATTCAACATTCCTTCATCGCTATAATAATTCCAATAGGTATCAAAACCGTGTTCAACACCATGCAATATTTCAAAAGAATGGTCAATTAAATTTTCTTTTAAGAACTGATGCATTTCAAAACTCGCTCTTCGATTTTTATTTAGAACAAAGCTATCTTCAGTTCCAATTTCAATTCTTACCGGTGTTGATTCTTTTTTTAAAAGCTCTAAATTATTCCGTCCCATAAAGAAATTATCCTCCAGAGTATAATCGCTTACATATCCCATACCAACAATCGAAGAAAACATTCCTGGAAATTTCAAATAGTAATGAATTGCGCCAGCCGCTCCTCGTGAATGCCCCTCAATTGAAATCTCTTTCCCTTGTTTCCCTGCACTAAAATACTCTTCGCAAAATTGTATGAATTCACCATCAGGTTTATTCACTAAAAGATTTTCATTCTTTTCTGTAAACCACTGCACGTTGTCACGATCATTATCTCCACGAACTCCAGCAATAACAACTGGATCTAAGTCACCATTTGTAATCCATTCATTCAATTGTTCTGCCTGCACATATTTATTAAATGTGCTTTCGTCACCACCTTGTCCGTGCAAAAATAAAACCAAGGGATAAGATTCATTTCGATTCCAATTAGGTGGTAAATATACAAAGTACGGAACCCAGGATCTTGACTTACTTTCAAATACAGAAATAGTAATTTGACCTTGAGCCTCCTTAAAGCTATCCTTTAATTCAATATTTTCAAATGGATATAATTTGGTATTCATATGGTTATATTCTTCGTTTATAGTTCTTAGTGCAACTTACACAAACGGCAAGTACCTTTTATGTACAAATGATAATCTTCAGCTTCAAAGCCTTTTAATCCTGATTTTTGTATTGAATTAACATCCATCTCAAAATCAAATACTCCATTGCACTTTACGCATTTAAAATGTCCATGTGAAGAAATATCAGCATCATAACGCAGTTCATTATCTTCAATCCCCAAAGTCCACACAATCCCCTTATCCACAAAAAGCTTTAAGGTATTATAAACCGTTGTTTTCGACAATGTTGACAATTGATTATGCATAGCCAAATAGATGGTATCTACAGTTGGATGATTACGCTTTTCGATTAGGTACTTGTAAATTTGAGTACGAGCCAGAGAAGGTCTAATCTCATTTTTAATTAACTTATTTGATATTTGTTGCTCTAAATTCATAGATGAAAAATTTGTAACGATTACAAATTTAGAAAAAAATTAGGCCTATACTATTTAATTACTGAACAAACAATAACCATTCTATTCAAAACATTCTGAAACACAAGTATATCCCAACATACGATATGCTTTCATTTGTAATTTCGATGGTGTTATAAAAATTATTGATTAATATAATTTGCGCCTTACTTAAATCGATTCTACATTTGTAACCGTTACAATAAACAAAATTAACAATAATTAAAAAACGAAATAAAATGCAAACATTAATTGGTAAAAAAGCACCTTCATTCTCAGCCGGCGCTGTGATAAACGGAAATCAAATTGTTGAAGATTTTTCTTTAGAGCAGTTTGTTGGTAAACAGGAAGTAGTATTCTTCTTCTACCCTCTTGATTTCACATTTGTTTGTCCAACAGAACTAATCGCTTTTCAGGAAAAACTAGCCGAATTTGAGGCTCGAAACGTAGCTGTTGTAGGTTGTTCTGTTGATTCAGAATATTCTCACTTTGCGTGGTTAAACACAGACAAAAATAAAGGTGGAATTAAAGGAGTTACTTATCCTTTGGTGGCCGATTTATCGAAAACTATTTCGGAAAACTACGGTGTTCTTGCTTCGGAGTACGATTACGATATGGATGGAAATGCTGTATCTACAGGAGCTCCTGTGGCATACCGTGGATTATTCCTTATCGATAAAAAAGGAACTGTTCGTCATTCTGTAATTAACGATTTACCATTAGGTAGAAGCGTTGATGAAGCAATTCGTATGGTAGATGCACTGCAACATTTCGAAGAAAATGGCGAAGTTTGCCCTGCCAACTGGAACAAAGGAAAAGAAGCTATGCATGCTACTGCTGCTGGTGTTGCTGATTACCTTAGCAAAAACTAATATCAAAAACGAAACAATCCTCTCATCCTGAATTTATTCGGGAATAAAATCAAAAAAACAAAACATGAAAATTAACAAGTACCAAGACATTAACACCATCGATGGTGAAGCTAAGAAAGATTATATCGACAGACATTCTGCATTCGTTTACTGTGATGACTCAGCTAAAAAAGGCGAGAAATTTAAAGTAAAAGTGAAAATTGGTGATGCTTATTCTCACCCAGATGATTTAGATCATTATGTAGCTTGGCTTCAACTTTGGGATGGTGAGAAAATGTTAACACAGGCCAATTTTTCAACAGGAATTTTAGGTGGTGAAGCAAATCAGGCTGAAGTTGATTTTTACATAGTTCCATCTCGTAAAATGAAACTAACTGCTACGGCTTTTTGCACAAAGCATGGCTTATGGCACTCCGATGAAAAATTAGTTGAAATTACAGAATAACTACTACTTCTTAAATATTAAAAAAGCAGTAAGTGAATCACTTACTGCTTTTTATATATACAAAAAACAATACTTTTATTTAACTTCTTTTACTTCTTCTTTCTTCAAATATTTATCAAGGAATACTACAACCTGACCATATCCTTTAATCTCATTTTCCTTTTTTCGGAAACCGTGTCCTTCATCATCAAATACGATATATTCAACTGGTATGCCATTCTTTTTAACAGCTTCAACAATCTCATCCGATTCCGCTTGCAGAACACGAACATCATTTGCTCCCTGCAACACCATTAATGGTTTGGTAACTTTATCAGCAAAAAACAAGGGCGATTTATTATATAAGGCTACAGAATCAATAGTTGTAGGATCGCCAATTTCGGCATACAAAGCATTACGGAATGATTCCCAGTAAGGAGGAATGGATTTTAAGGTACGTAACCAGTTGGTAACTCCAAAAATATTAACCCCAACCTCAAACTCTTCAGGAGCAAAAGTTAATGCAGCCATAGTCATGTAACCACCATACGAACCTCCAATAATTCCAATTTTAGATTCATCAACCACACCGGTTTCAGTTAAAAATTTCTTCGCCCAAATACAATCTTTCAAATCCTCATCACCATGCTTCCTATCATCCATAGCGTAAAATTCCTTGCCATAACCACTACTTCCACGATTGTTTACCGCCAAAACAGCATAGCCATGATTCACCATAAACTGAATTAAAGAGAAGTAGCTCACTCTCGATTGTCCTCCAGGTCCACCATGAACCCAAACAACAGCAGGAACCTTGTTATCAGTAGCTGCAATTTTAGGCTGATAGTAAATGGCAGGAATCTGAACTCCATCAAACGATTCGTAGCGAACAACTTTTGCCTCTACCAAATTAGCCGGATCAATTTCCGAATTTAAAGTCTCGGTCAATTTTTTTGCCTCAGTATCTCCCAATTCAAAAACATAAATGTTATTTGGAGAAACCGAAGTGCCAACAACTAAACGAACACGACTTTCATCCTTTGTCAGACCAACCGATTTTATGTCACCACCTTTTATTTCGGGAAGTTTCACTTCCTGATCTGTTGCCAAATCAATCATCTTAACATTGGTTTTTCCATCTTCGTTAATACCGATAATCCGGTACTTTTCGTTAAAAGAATCATAGGCATACCAAACATCCCAATCAGCTTTAAAAACCAATTCCTTTTCACCCGATTCAATATTGTATTTGTTTAGATAAACAAAATCAGAATCTTCGTTACTTAAATAGTACAAATACTTACCATCCAAGCTAAAAAACTGTGGATTGTAAGTTGCATCACCAGAATGCTCCGAAATGTGCTTTTTCGTACCAGATTTTCTATCGAACAAATACATTTCATTGTTATTGGTAGTAATGCTTTGAGTCAAGGCAAGGTATCTGTTGTCCTTACTTTTTGCAGCAACATCCATTCCATCGTTATTTTCATACAATAACTTCGCATTAAAATCGCCTTTTTCAATGGATTCCAAACCAATCTGATACAAATCCATAAACTTCGGATTTCGCTTATTACATTGATAGTAAAACGATTTCTCATCTCGATCCCAGCCCCAAAATCCTGCTCTGGCACCTTCAAAAGGAGTTAAATCGCTTATCGTCCCCTCCTCGTCTCTCATGTAAATATGATTGTTTTCATTTCCCCCCTGATCGTAGGATAAAAGTACCTTATCACTGTTTGGGAAATAAGCCAATCCGAAAAAAGATTCCTTTTCCGAATTCGTCAATTGTTTAGCAGGAGAACCATCAACTGGAATTTCAAACAGGTTGTAGATACCAGTTTCATTGCTACTCACCAACAATTTACTGCCATCGCTCGAAAACGATCCGCCACTCACATTGATGTTTTTATAAAACTGTTCAATACTGTAGGAAGGAATCTCAACAACTTTTTTTTCGGGCTTACAAGCAGCCAGCACGAATAAAAGAGCAAATAAAATCAAATAATTACGTCTCATAATTGTGATTTAATAAGGTTAGAAAATTTATTGAAGTATATAGAGAAGTGGTGTCTACATAAAAATAACACAAACTGATCATTTTACAAAATATTATTTCACAGTCTGTTAGCGAATTTTAAACCGAATATTTGGGCGTTCCCTGCCTTACCCACCAGCCTTCCCTCAGGTCAGGCTTTCCGTTTCAACTCAAGTCCTTCCTTTTGCTTCGCTACAGAAAGGCTTCGGGGTTTCCTCTTCAATCCTTAACGCAACAAGGCTGAGCAATTTTAGCACCTAACTCAGCACAAAAAACAAGCGATGTTTTCCAAATTCCTTTATCTTTGCCGAATCTTAAAATAAAACATCCATTTATCCAATGAAAGAATCTGTTGTAATTCTGTGTGGTGGTGGTCCAGCTCCGGGCATAAACACCGTGATTAGTAGTGTAGGAAAAGTATTTTTAAAAAACGGTTACCGAGTAATTGGTTTACACGAAGGCTACAAAGGTCTTTTCTCCGAAGATCGTAAAATGGTTGATCTCGATTTTGAGACTCTTGATGGAATCTTTACAAGAGGTGGTTCACACCTAAAAATGAGTCGTTTCAAACCTAAAAACTCTGATTTCTCGACCGATTTTTTCATTGAAAACAATGTGAAACTATTGGTTACCGTTGGTGGGGATGATACAGCCTCTACAGCAAACCGAATTTCAAAATATCTGGAAGAAAACAAGGTAAATATTTCTAATATTCACGTACCAAAAACCATCGACAACGATCTTCCTTTGCCTGAAGGATCTCCAACATTCGGATTTCATTCAGCTAAAGACGAAGGTGTTAAAATTACGACCACTGTGTGCGAAGATGCCAGAACTTCTCAGAACTGGTTTGTAATTGCGGCTATGGGACGAGAAGCGGGTCACCTGGCTTTTGGAATTGGAACTGCCTGTCATCTTCCAATGATCATTATTCCTGAAATGTTCAACAAAACAAGTATTTCAGCCGAAAAAATTGCACAATTAGTCATCTCTTCTATCGTAAAAAGAAGAATAATGGGCCTAAACTACGGAGCTGCGATCATTAGCGAAGGAGTTTTCCATTTTATGAGCGATGAAGAGATCAAGAGCACGGGCGTTAACTTCACTTACGATGCTCACGGACATCCGGAATTATTCAATGTAAGCAAAGCGCACGTTTTCAACATGGTGATTCAGCGCAAAATGAAATCCTACAATCTGAACATCGGAACACGTCCGGTTGAGTTGGGATTTGAGATACGTTGTTGTCGTCCAATCGGTTTCGACCTTAGCCTGTGTACCCTTTTAGGAAATGGCGTATACTCATTGTTCAAGCAAGGTCATTCGAAATGTATGGTGACTGTCGATCCTATAGGCGATGCTTCTCCTTTATTCCTGAAAGATGTAGAAGATGAAAACGGAAAGGTAAAACCTCGTTTGGTTGATGTAAGCAGTCAGCGTGTACAATCTGTATTGAACTACAACTTGCATTATCTTACGGCAGAAGATGTGGAGGCAGCAAAAGCATATCTTCCTGACGCGGAAAACTATGTTTTCACAAAGATTTTGAATTGGGAGTAGCAAAGAAGGTCTAAAGAGAAAGTTCCAAGGAAAAAGATGCAAGTTTAAAGGCACAAAGTACAAGGCTTTGTCATCCCGAGGAAACGAGGGATCTCAGCATTAAATCAAAAAGTTTAAAGCTAAAAAACACAATTGAGTCAAAGAGCTCGAACGATATTAGCCCGGGGTAATTTAGCATTACTCCGGGTTTATTATTTCCTCTAAAACATTAAGGTTAAACCAAAGGAAAACTAAGGATATCACAAAGAACACAAAGTAATATATAGTGTCTCTATTATGAATTCTTCTTTTTATTAGGGGAGATGCCGACAGGCAGAGGGGTGTTAAAGAACAAAATCACCTCACCCTAGCTATCTCCTGCAGAAGATTTGACATTGAGTGCGGAGATCGGGCCCCGTTTAGTGAAGAGAGCGTTAAGAACAAAAGCTGTCTGAGCATAGCGAGTTCTTTTTATTCACATTTAAATTTCATAAATAGGAGTTCATGATCTCACAAGTTCGGTAGTTTAGCAATCGAACTGGTAACGGGTGATTGAGGACAAAGGATATTTAGAAGTTTTCGTATCGGTACAATAACTACCTAAAAGCCTCACTCTCTCCTTAAAAGAAAAGAACAAAGCTCCAAGTTCATAGTGTGCATAAGATTCATACAAAGAAAGAATACAGTTTCAAAACAGCTTATTTTGTTTTATACAATTATTAATTCATAATTTTTAATTAATAATTCTCTAAAATTCCTACTTTTGCATCACACACCACTTACCTAACGGACAAATCGTTCAGTATTGAAGCTAATTAGTAACTTGAACTTTAATTCACGGAATTTATCATTCCGATATCAACGAAACGACTATGTCAGAAAATAATGTAAACGCATTTTTACTCTTCACTTGTCCTGATCAAAACGGGATTGTAGCCAAAATCACCCAATTTATATACGAAATAGGCGGAAACATCATCGATTTAGATGAGCATGTAAACCAAAATCAGCAATTTTTCTCTTTGCGAATTGCATGGAACATGGCCAATTCAACCATACCACCATCACAACTTCACGAAACATTCGAACCGCTTGCTAAAGAGTTTAATGCACATTGGAGAATTGAATTTTCGAATCAGAAGCAGCGTGTTGCTATCTTCGTTTCGAAATACGACCATTGTTTGCAGGAAATCTTGTGGCGATACAACATGAGTGAGTACGACATCGAAATTCCTTTGATCGTATCGAATCATCCGAATTTGAAACCGATTGCCGATGCGGCCGGAATTCCTTACCATGTTTTTCCAATTACAAAAGAAACCAAACAGGAGCAGGAAGCTAAAGAGATTGCTTTACTTAAAGAGCTCAATATCGACTTGGTTGTTTTGGCTCGTTACATGCAGGTACTATCTCCTACTTTTATCAATGCATTTAAAAATAAAATAATCAACATACACCACTCCTTTTTACCAGGTTTTGTGGGTGGAAATCCATACAAACAAGCTTACGAGCGCGGTGTTAAAATGATTGGAGCAACAAGTCACTTCGTAACCGAAGATTTAGACGAAGGACCAATTATCGAGCAAGATATTATGCGTATAACGCACAAGGATACCATTAAAGATTTAATCCGAAAAGGAAGAGATTTGGAACGTATTGTTTTGGCTCGTGCCCTTGCCTACAAAGCAGAACACCGTATTATTGTAGATGGTACGCGTACGATTGTTTTTTAATTTATACCATAGCTTGGTGTTCTCACTCCTAGTGAGGATACCAATAAGGTCTATATATTGGGAATCCACTCAAGTGAGAACCCCAAACAATTTCTGCATCAAGTGAAGCTCTCATTAATTAGATTGATACCCTCACGCAGAGTGAGAGCATCAAAAAAAATTATTCTTTCAGCGTAAATGTCTTGCTGCACATTATCTTGTCATCATAGATGATCTCAAAAATCCATTCTCCCAGTTGCATTTCCCAGTCCAATTCAAACGTGTAGAAGTCGTAGCCTAACTCATCACTATAACAATCTTTTTCCTCTGTTGTTTCAGTAAATTGTTCCTTGGTCGCTGGATTCACCAACTTAGGATGTCTAATCCTGCACACATAATCAATAAGTTCCGCTTCTTCTGAATCAATTTCGAATTGATAACTTATTCCAAAACTCAAACCTAGCGTAGGATGAATAAGATCGGTCTTTTCCACAAACTCCATATCGTCAGAAAGCAAAAAGTATCCAGTCGTACTACCCGGAACATTGTCTTTCTTCGTCTCTCCTATCGCTTTACAAATTCCGTAATCAACTATTTTTATATTCATTATTGTCGTTTTAAACTGATTGATGGCCTCACTTTGAATGAGAACCGCAAAACTACAATTTTTTTTATCACAAGTCCTAATCTGAGCGGACTTCCAAAAAAAGTGTTCGGGGTCAAATTTCACCATTAGTGGATTCTCTGGCTAATTGATGGCAAAAATCTTGCTTCTCGTTTCCCGAATGTCCTTTTATCCATTTAAACTCCATCAATTTCCCTTCGCAAAGGCGATTCATTTTTTGCCAGTATTTTGCAAATTTAACCTCTCTTCCATGGGCTGTTTGCCAATTGTTATGTTGCCAGAAATGAATCCACTGAACAAGACCTCGAATAACAAAACGACTATCGGTATTTACCTGAATCTTTTCAACAAATTCCAAATGCTCTAATCCTTCCATAACCGCCAGTAACTCCATCATATTGCTGCTTCCCTGCTCAAAAGACTGATGATAGATATGTTGTTTCCCATCAGGAGTTTCGGTAAAACCACCATAACCTGCCTGCTTTCTCTCACAAGCATACGATCCATCGGCAAAAATTTTATGAATGCCTTTCATTTCCGTTTCACTTGTCGTGATTTTCAAGTTTTCAGTTCGCCGATCAACCCTTATACAATTGTGAAAATCAGCTTCTTTCACAAAATTGAAACCATCAATAAATACACAATTAATTGTTTGCCCCAGACTTAAATTACCGCTAATGGCCGAGCGCATCACCTTCTCGAATTGAAATTGAATTTTACGAACAACTTCCACAAGATTGGAATCATCGAAATAAACAATACTTCCTTCCACAGGAAAATAAACCAAACGAATACTTTCCTTTTCATCCGAAAGTAAACATTCTATTTCCTGCTCTTGAATGGCCTGAATCTGAACTGTAATTTTAATTGCTTTCAATTTGCTATGGTTTTATACTCCAATTTACCTCTAATTCAGATATTATTTCTGAGACTTTTCTGGATTTTTTTTATCAGATGGGTGAAAAAGACCAATTAGCTTTCGCTTAAACGGACGTTCGAAAAGAGATCCATGACGATTGTTTCGTTGATTAATATATTTGGTATAAGCGTTAAAAATGTGCAAAAAATGAAGATGTATTTTTGGAATTTTAACGCTGTCAGGACTTGCATACGCTGACAGGTTTTGTGTCTCCCACTTTACTTCATTAAATCGATCAGCGTTCATAGACCTGTCAGCGTTTGAATGTTTGTAAACAATTCGCCCTTTTAAGCTAAAGTATTCTTAAAACAAGTTCTATTTTTCAATCCTGATTTCGAATCCATTCATATACCGGATCAATTCCATTTTTATAATCTATAAAACTAGATTCAATCAAAACATCAGGAGATATCGTATTCACATCTTCCTTAACCCTTTTAAAATACTTCGATGAATAATTTACCAATACCCCTGAACTTGGTAACTCAATACCTTTAACTTCTCCAAAATGATTGGGTTTTCCTCCTGTTTCTTCACCAACAAATACCGCTTTGGTCATTCTTTTAAAATCCATTGCATTTAAAATTGCCGACGAAAAGGTTTTTCTTCCCAACACAACATAAAGCTTTAAATCAGAATTTTGTTTACTATATTCTGCCAGTCGAGTAATAAGATTGGTTCCTTGTTCAGAATTACCTCCTCCATTAAACCTTAAATCAAAAACTATTTTTCCAATTGGTTTCTTTTTTAAGCTTGTAAATATTCTCTCTTCAAATTCCTGAAAAGATAGCATCTCGGCAGCATTCTTAGTTCCTTTGGATTCAATTTCCAACTCTCGGCTCCAACAATTATTGTACTGCAAATAATAAACATCATCCTTATCTGAGTAATAATCAGAGAACCACAATCCTCTATTTTGCCCGCAAAGTGGTATGGAATCAGATTTTACTACCACTCGATTACTTTTATTCATCGTAGATGTTTGAAGGGAATAATTTAGCGTCTTCCCTGTCAAGTCTTCCAATTCCAATTCAATAGAATCTCCTTTGGCCATTCCAAAATATTCCAATACTTGAATCAATGGCAATAATTGGGGAATATTGTTTTTAACAAGAGCCAGATTGTCAACAGTAATTAATGTCCTTAAACTATCGGATACAATTCCAATTGGGATATTGTTAATTTTATTGATTTTACTGCCCAATATACTTTCATTTTCCCTAGTAGTTTGTAAGATATATATCCCATCACTAAACCAGTGTAAGTAAAGTGGTAAAATTTTAGTTTTATCGATTAGTCTACCCCAACTTACCCTTGTGTGAGAATCTCCAAAACTAGATACAACTTGTTGTAAACTTAAGGCATAATCGAAACTGGTTAGCTTTTTCTCTTTTATTTTCTCAATTCCTTCCGCAAATTCCTTTTCACTTTTAACCGTGAAAAAATTGCGATGCTTTTTTGGCAATTCTTTCTGGATGTAATCCAGATCAGCTTCCCAATTAGTCCCATTCTTAGTTTGGGAGTTACAGGATTGAAAAAACATCAATCCTATCAATAAAAAAATTAGTTTGTATTGTTTTATTCTCATTGTTTTAATTTTCAACATAAGTAATTTTTCAAATCCCTACTGTTTTATTTAACAATACCAAAGCTAACAAATCTCACATAATTCTTATCCTGTCAAGGTTGACAAATTGAATTTCAATGGCATTTTTTTGATTTTATATCAAATTGATACCATTTGCACAGCAATCGCATTCACTTTAGCATAAAAGAACTTCATTTGTACACAAGAAATGGCGTCTACTACACCATAAAGTACTTCTGCTACAGGCCAAATGTGTTTCTGCTACATCAAAAAGGGCTTCTGCTACACAGTTTTGTTCTTCTGCTACAGGCTTTTACTGTTCTGCTACAGCTGGTAGGTTCTTCTGCTACATGCAGAAGTGCAAAAGTGTGTAGCAAATGAGGACTAAGGATGTGCAGATTACTAAAAGTGGCGTTCAAAAATAGAAAAATAGCTAGCAGACCAAATATCCTTTGTTATACTAAACCTGAAAAAAGAAACATTTCTGCTTCCCCTTCCCTCAGTTTTGCATGTATGCCGATCAATTCCGTCGCACATAAGCAAACCTCACCTATCAACAATCGTGCGTGCGAGACTTTAAAACCGAGGCTCTTTTTCTACAAATATGCGAGTCCTCTGAACTCAAAAAGCAAAGCCAAACTTTTTTCGCCAACAATTTCATCCTTTTGTACCTGCTTTGGCTGCTGGGTGAACACAACCAGACTTGGGCTAATTTCAAATAAAAAAACCGCCCCAATTGCTTGAGGCGGTTTGTATAATTTAGTCTTGGTGATTTCTTACCAAATTTTAGCTCTTTGCTCTTCTGTTCGGTACAAAGGAGATTCCGGACTAATTTCGAAAGCAGCATAGAATTCAGGAATATTGAATAATCCACCATTCACACGGTATTCTCCAGGAGAATGCTCATCTTCCTTAATCAATTTCCGTAAATAGGTATCTCTTACATTACCTCTCCAAACTTTAGAATAGGCAAGGAAGAAACGTTGCATGTTATTAAAACCATCAACATCAGCAGGTTGCTCACCATTTAGTGCCATTTTGTATGCTTCTAAAGCAACTGTTAATCCACCATAATCAGCAATGTTCTCACCCAATGTCAATTTGCCATCAACATGTAAATCATCGAATGCCTGGAAACCATTAAATTGCTCAACTAACTTCTCTGCTTTAGCGTTAAACTTATCTGTGTCCTCGTTAGTCCACCAGTCTCTCATGTTACCATCTTTATCAAAACGGCGACCAGAATCATCAAAACCATGAGTCATTTCGTGCCCAATAACCACACCAATTGCACCATAATTTACTGCATCATCACCATTCATGTAAAAGAAAGGAGGTTGAAGAATTGCAGCAGGAAATACAACTTCATTTAACAATGGATGATAGTATGCATTCACCGTTTGTGGAGTCATGCCCCATTTCTCAGTATCAACAGGTTTTCCCAATTTAGCAATGTCCTTTTCTGAACGAAAACGAGCTGCATTCCAAAGATTCTCAATATACGAGCTTGTTCCAACTTCTAACTTAGAATAATCTTCCCATTTCTCAGGATAACCAATCTTAACACCAAAAGCATCTAACTTCGCTAGTGCCTGCATTCTTGTGTCTTCGCTCATCCACTCTAATTTTTCAATTCTTCCGCGCAAAGCGATTTTCAAATTGTTTACCAATTCGTCCATTCTCACTTTAGCTTGTGGTGGAAAATATTTCTCAACATAAAGCTGACCAACTGCTTCACCCAAAACGGAACCTGTTGTATTTGACATACGTCTCCAACGTGGTTGTTGCTCGGTTGCACCAGTTAATGTTGTTCCATAAAAGGCAAAATTTTGCTTTTCCAATTCAGAACCAACAGCACCAGCCGCATCGTTTAACACTTTCCATTTCAGATACAATTTAATATCATCCATTTTTTCATCAACCAATATATTATTCAGCTCAGCCATATAGCGAGGGTGAGTTGTAATCACATATTCTTTAATGTCAGCACCCAATTCCTTAAAATAAATTCCCCAGGCAAAATTTGGATATTCTTTTTCTAATTCTTCAATAGTTTTAGGATTATACATCGCAGGATAATCTCTATTCTCCAAACGAGTATTGAATTTCTCTGCCATACGAGTCTCAAATTTCATAATTCTCTCGGCATTGTTTTGAGCTGCCTCAACATTTTCACCAATCAACTCAAACATCTTGGCAACATGCTTCACAAACTCAACACGTATATTTTCACTTGTCTCGTTATCTGCAACGTAGTAATCGCGATCCGACAAAGAAAGTCCATCTTCCGATACATACATACGGTTAACTGTTGTATTTTTCATATCCTGATCAACACCTGCACCAAACAAAGCACTAACACCCATTTTATGAAGGTGAATTAATTCGTTTCGCAAGTCTGTTGCATTCTCTAAAGAAGCAATCTTTTCAAACTCAGGAAGCAAAGGTTGAATACCTGTTTTATCAATTTTCTCAACATCCATGGCAGTTGCATAGAAATCCTGAATCTTTTTTAAGTTACTTCCTTCCTCGGCATTTTCAGTTTTAGCAGCTTCTTCCAGAAGATTATGAACTGCTTCATTAGCACTTTCGGCTAATATATCAAAAGCACCGTATCTACTTTTATCAGCAGGGATTGGTGTATTTTTCATCCAAGTTCCATTGGCATATTCAAAGAAATCATCACCAGGATTTACTGCAAGGTTCATGTCTTCTTTTTTCAGTACTCCGGTACCTTTTGGTGCTTTTTCGGCACAACCCACCATGATGGAAAGAGCCAAACCTGCACTCAAAATTCCACCTGACAATTTTTTAATATTCATTTGATGTGATTTGTTGTTTATAATTTTATTTATTCGCCAAAAATAGAAAAAAGCCACGATAACTACTTATTTTTTCGATGTTCATTATGATTCACCCGACAAGACCGATTTTGTTATCAGATTTTAAAGAGATATTTTTGCATTGGATTACGAATTGGATAATTATATGAACGAGGGGAAGATAAAAAAAACCAGACTTGTATTAGGAATGAGCGGAGGAACCGATTCATCGGTAACAGCTATGATGCTAAAAGAACAAGGCTACCATGTTATTGGTGTTTCCCTTTGGTTTTTTGGCCCAGATAATTCCTTTGATCCTACTGATCCACTACCCAATTTTATTATTGATGCTCAAAAATTAGCGCATCAATTAGGCATAGAACATCATGTGATTGATGCCCGCAGAGAATTTCGTGAAACCATTATTCAATTCTTTTTGGATGAATACTTAGCCGGACGAACTCCGAGCCCATGTATTCAATGTAATCCTCAACTAAAATGGAAATTACTTCTGAAAAAAGCCAATGAGTTGAATTGTGAATTTATTGCGACTGGGCATTACATTCAAATTATCAAGGAATCTGATCATTTCTATATTCACAAAGGAAAAGATCCTGCAAAAGATCAATCTTACTTCCTTTGGAATTTAGGCCAAGATATTTTATCAAGAACGCTTACTCCCTTAGGAAAATATACTAAAACCGAAGTCCGTGAATTGGCTCGAAACTACAATTATGCCGAGGTTGCAGAAAAAAAGGAAAGCATGGGCATCTGTTTTATGGATCGAATGGATTATCGCGACTTTTTACAGGAAATGATACCAGATCTCGACCAGAAAATAGGCCGTGGAAAAGTAACCGATATCAAAGGCAATCATTTGGGCTGGCACGATGGATATCCTTACTACACAATTGGTCAGAAAAGAGGTCTTGAACTAAAAGAAAAATCAGGCTTAATGGTAAGTCAGATTGACGCCAATACCAACACGCTCATTTTGGAGAAGAAAGAAGATTTGAATCGTATGAATTTAAAGGTTTCAAATTATTATTTCAATAATATTGCCGACAGCCAGTTGCCAAATATCAACACAATTGTGCGGGGATTGGGCAGAAATCCTGAAAAATACAGCTCAATACATATCATTAATGAAAAAGAACTTGAAGTCAGGTTAGAGGATCCGGCATGGGCGGTTGCACCTGGGCAACCCGTTGCATTCTACATTGGCGACAAAATAATTGGTGGCGGTTTTGCGGAATAATACCATTTAACAAACAAGGTAATTCAAAATAATTTAAATCTGTTCTTCGCTAAGCAGATCAGACTCGATACTTTCACGAAAATGATCGAGTAATTTTTGATCTAATTCATCAAATACTCTAGATTCCTTGTTTAAGACACAAAATGTACCAAACAAATCCTCGTTGGGGTAAAAAATAGGCAAGCCAATATAACAGCACATGCCATTATTGTACTTTAGTTTATCTTTCCACAAAGCATCTTTTGAAGCATCTTCGATATGAACTTTTGTTTTACTTGCAATAACCGAATCGCAATAAGAACCAATACTTAACTCTCCTCTATCTCCGATTGCATAAGGATTATTCTCATTACGTGAACTCACAAAAACTTCCAATTCATGCGGAAGCAATTTCATGATTACAACAGCTGACACGTTCAATAAATCCTCGAGCAAATCAACTTTCTCTTGCCATTTTGCCAAAATATTCAGATCCATATATGGATTTTCTATCTCATTCATTTTTAATAACTTTCACATTATAAGTAAAGTTATGAAAAAATTAAAAAAATATCCATACTAAATTTCAGTCGCGATTTCCCGATTATATTAATTTCTAAAATATCTTTGTAAAAACAATCAACAAGCAAATATGGAAAATATAGATGGGGATTTGATGAATGAAGAATTAATCAAATTAATTAGAATGAGAATGCCCTACGGAAAATACAAAGGCCGATATTTAATTGATATTCCTGAGCCTTATTTAGTTTGGTACCGACAAAAAGGATTTCCTGCTGGAAAATTAGGAGAAATGCTTGCCTCGATGTACGAAATTAAACTAAACGGATTGGAAGGAATGTTACGTCCACTTTGCAAGAAGTACCAATGAGTACTCAGTACAAAATTATAATTTGCAATTCTTAATTTATAATTCATAATTAATTTAAACATTAGTTTGCAAAGCCATCGATTTAAACAAACACCAGACCTTTTTTCCTTCAGCAAGTTCCATTTTTAACAACGAAGCATGTGTAATTGATACAAGCAATTTAATTCCTACATCAACAAGACAATAGTTGCGATTATCTTTCTGAATTACCTTTATTATTTTTCCAGGCAATTGATTTCTGATCGAAATATTTGGGATTCTTTCCAAAGTTAAAGCAATATCTTCAGGTCGAAGCGATACATTCATTTCATCACCAATTTGACAACAATCACTCACAATTTCACGCTCAATACTAATCTCCTCGCGAGCATCTTTGTTCGATAAAATGGTAAATCCATTTTCCTTATCGTGAGCCTCCACCTTAAATTGAATTACATTCATTAAACCCGCACCCCGCATAACATCCAGCATGTTCTCTTGTTCAATCAAATCAAGATAGTTTCCATGGCCCACAACACGCCCATTTTTGAGCAAAAATAATTCTCTGGTCAAACTTAGTAAATCAGGTAAATCGTGACTTACTACAAGCATGGGTATGTTAAATTTTCGATTGATCTTAATCAGGTAAGGAATAATTTGTCGACGTAACTTTACATCCAAAGATGAGAACGGTTCATCCATCAGCAAAAGCTTTGGTGAACTAAGTAAAGCCCGTCCTATTGCTACTCTTTGCTTCTCTCCTCCTGATAATTGCTTTGGGCGTTTTTCAAGTAAATTATTTAGTTCTAATAAGTTTACCAATTCATCGAATTCGATGATTTGTTTCCCTTTCTCTACGTACTTTGTGGCAAAGAGCAAATTTTTCCGAACATTCATGTGTGGAAATAATCTCCCTTCCTGAAATACATATCCAATTTTACGATTTCGAGCAGACTCATATATATTCTTCGAAGTATCTACGATCATAGTATCCTCAATCTGCACGAATCCTTCATCGGGCTTCTCTAAACCAACCAGTAGGTGCATTAATGTTGTTTTACCTGCTCCCGACGGACCAAACACTCCAGTAATTCCACGAATGAAATCAACTTCAATATCCAGAGTGAAATTGCCTTTACTACATTTTAAATGTGCTGATAAAGCATGCATGAACAACTAATTATTTGATTAAAATTGATTTTTATATTATATCAAGCTTAGTTTCGCTTGTGCAATTTCTTCACTAAATATTCGGAAGCAGCCATTGCTAAAAATGAAAAAAGCACTGCTACCGAAAGCAATCTAAATGCTGAACTCTCCATACCAGGCATTTGAATTTGATTGAACAGAGCCAAAGGAATAGTTTGAGTTTCACCTGATATATTTCCTGCAAAAATAATTGTAGCTCCAAACTCACCTAGCGATCTGGCAAATGAGAGCACAAAACCACTTATAATTCCAGGCAATGCTAATGGAAGAGTCACTCTCACAAAACTTTGAAAAGTACTGGCGCCTAAAGTTTTTGCAGCTTCTTCGAAACCCGGATCAACCATTTCAATAGAAAGGCGAATGGCTCGAACCGCTAATGGAAAAGATACAATCATGGAAGCTATTACTGCTGCATGATAGGTAAACGCAATTCGAACACCAAACCATTCATTCAATAACTGTCCAATCAATCCTTTTGTACCTAATAAAAGCAGTAATATGAAACCAGTAGCAACAGGAGGCAAAACCAATGGCAAATTTATAAATCCTTCAATTAACGATTTTCCCCGAAAAGTTTTGCGAGCCAACCACCAGCCCATCAATATTGCAATAGGTAAAACCAAAATAGCACACCACAAGGCCACCTTAAACGAAAGACCAATTGCACTCATTTCTGTTTCCGAAAACACGAACCAATTCTCCATAATTAGTCTATTTTAAAGCCATTCCTTTTCCAAATTGCTTTGGATTTATCTCCATTTAAAAAAGTCACAAAAGCTTTCAATTTTTCATCTGATTTTACGTTCACGGCACCATAATAAAGTATTGAATCACAATCTTTCACCTTAAATTCATAAACCGTTCTTACTTTCTTAGATTTCATTGCATCTGAAGAATACACCATCCCCATTTCAACTTCTCCCATTTCAACCATAAAAAGCGCATCTCTAACATTTTTAGCTGGTAATATCCGCTTTGCGAATTTATTTTCCCATGAATTATTTATCATGATTTGCTGAGCATATTTACCGGCAGGAACGTGAGCCGGATCCCCAATTGAAATACGCCCCGTAAAAAGATCAGGGAAATTAACAATCGAAACCGAATCTATGAGCAAGTCCTTGTTTTCAACAGGAACAATGGCAACCATTCTATTTCCAGCTATGCTGTTAATTGAATTCCGATCTACCAATTGTAAGGAATCCAAATACTTCATCCACTCCTTGCTTGCTGAAACATAGTAATCAAACTCAGCACCACTTTCAATTTGCCGGGCCAAGATACCCGATGAGGCAATATTTAAACGAATACTTACACCTGTTTCACTCTTAAATTCTTTAGCAATTTCAGTCATAACATCAGTAACACTTGCAGCAGCAAAAATGTTAATTGACAAATCCGTTTTATTTCGAGATGAACATGATAAAAAAAAACAGAACAGGACAATATAGAGACAGTGCGTCTTAATTTCCAACAATAATTTCATAGGGTATTAGATATATTGGGGTTTGAAGACATGAAAATAGCAATTTTTCCTAAAACTTCAACCTTCCTTAGGTAGAAGAATATTAATCTGAAAACCAAAAAAAGATGCATGCGTTTTCAATACAAGTTCAACAACAGCAACGATAAATTTATATTATAGTTTCAACTTTTTTTGAACGTAAGCGCTCCAATCGTAATCGTATCGGTTTGTATCTAACTAAAAAACCAAAACCCAACAAACAAGCATAAAGAAGCCAATCTTCTTTTAATAAAATCACATGAAGAAGTACTAATCCAGCCGCGACATAAGCCATTTTATGGAGTTTTTTCCAATACTTTTTCAATAGCCTCATCGATCTTTTATTTGAAGTAATCATTAGAGAAACAACAACAATTCCTGCAAGAAATCCTAGAACGAGCTCAAGTTCACTTAAAATAGCAAAGAATCCCTCGTATTTAATAAATAAAGAAAAATGCAGAAGCGTAAAAATACCTGTACATATGCCTATTGCCTGACGAGTATAAAGGCTGCATGCCCTACCCGATAAAATTCGAAAAGGTGTACACATTAAAATGGCAATTAGAAAACGAATGGCCCATTCTCCTGTTGTATGGATAGCAAATTTAATTCCGGGTATAGAATCAGTATCCATTAAATCAGCAATGTCTGGAGGATATTCATAATCATCAAAAATGAGAAAATCGTAATTGTTATTCTCAAAATTAAAATTTGCCAATTCATATAAACTCACTAGAGGTACAAAGGCTATAATACCAACCATAAGCCAACTCCAATTTTTTTTCAACCAATTCATATAAAATTCAAAATTAGTAAGGCTGTATCTTTTATGCAAAATGAGACAGATCCAGAATTACTGAAACTATTTCATACCTAATATCGACCCCATAAAGTTGCAAAAAATGTAAAAGATGAGAAATACCAACATTTAGGTATTAGAAGTATTTATGAACTAACCTACACGGCTAATTTGTTTTAATTTTTCCATATCCAGAATGGAAATACAACGACCATCTACTTTTATTATATTGTCCATTTCAAAACCACAAATCTGCTTCGACACACTCTCTCGACTTGTCCCAATCATATAAGCAATTTCCTTACGGCTTAGTGGTAATGTAAAATTCGGAGACTGAAAAATCACACCTGAAAAATACAAAAGAGCATCGGCAACCTTGCCAAAAATCTTTTTTTGATGCTGATCAATAAAACGATGATAATTACTTACACTATCATTGCATACCGAAGATAAAATTTCATATCCAAACAGTCCGTTTTCTTTAATAAAACTTGAGAATAAGGATAACTCAATGTAACATACCTTTACATTGGTTAGTGCCATATAGGAGTAATGATTTATTCCATCGCTAAAAATTGAATGTAAGCCAAGATAAGAATGAGGTTTAATGACTTGTAAAATATACTCCTGATTTTGTTCACCTTTCCCATATTCCTTTACTAGCCCCTTACGTAAATATACAATATGTGATGTTGATGAGCCCTCAGACAAGATAATTTCACCCTTCTCAAATGATGTTTCATGATAGCTATTACTCAACAAAGCCAATTCATCAATTGATAGAGTTTGAACCGCACAGGATTTGTCTGTACAAGTTTCACAATTCGAAAAAATAGAGGTATCTGATTGTTGCAACATAATGATGTAATCTATATCACAAATATACGATAAAACATTCACATTAAGTAATTTTTACCTGTTATCACGAAGTTGTAACTTTACAGTAAACGAAGAATGTAATGAAAAAAACTTTACTCATATCATTACTACTAAGTTCAATATTATTTATTGACTACTTAATATTAATTGCTTTCGGTTGGTCAGCGTTTGAATTGGGGGCTCAAGATCAATTTTATTGTGGGTTCTATTGTAAATTTGGGGTATCTCTTCTTATATTATCATTTATTGGCATTATCGTTCTATCAAGAGTTTTTTTTGCAAAAAAATAATTTAAATTAATTGAGAGGGTAAAAAAAAGAGTACTGACATCGTTGTCAGTACTCTTTCTTTATTTTAGACGTAAATTCTTACAAACCTAAATTCTTATTTTTTATTACTTCATCTTGAAGTTTTCGTGCTAACTTTTGTTCACGTACAAGAGCATTTTTTCGATGAGTATCAAATTCTTCGCGCACATCTTCTAGCGTTTCTTTTGTTTCAACTGTTATTACGTTACTCCTCTTAAATAAAAAGAAACAAATACCAGCCACTACAAGCGACACTAAAATAAGGATCCACATGATGGTATTGTAGGTTGATTTTGGAAGTTGCATTCCCAAGAAACTCATACTATCTTTAGAATTAACAGTTTCTTCCAATTTATTTTTAACTGTTTGTAATTCCTTTTTTAAAGAGTTAATCTCCGTATTCTGATTAGTCAGTAAGGATTTTGAATCCAACAAACTTTTTTTCACCAAATTCAAAGAATCTGCCACATTGGACTCAAATCTATCTAAGGAGCTTATTTTAACCACCTTGTAATCCTCATACCTATTAGATTTGGTCATCATGTAATCAAACTGTTCTTTTATCGTTCCTTCGTCAAGATAAGCCTTTGAAGGCTTTCGCACGACTGGATTCGCAACCGCTGGTTTTGTTTTTTCCTGTGTGGTTACTTCCTTTTTTTTCACTTCGGCTTTTACTTCCGTTGAAGTTTCTGTTGTTTGCGCTAATGTTGAAAGCGAAAATAAGGTGAAAAGTGTGATTGAAAAAAATAATTTGTACAACTTCATTGGGCTTCTTTTTGTTTTTAGTTCATTTCTCAATTACAAAGAAAACGATATTCGACTTAGAAAATTGTTAGTAGAGAGTAATTTTTCTTAATCTGAATTTATGCTGAATTTCTACTGGCATTAATATTACCATAAAGTGATCGAATAACCAAGTTTTGAAGTATGTTATATTTATTTTGATCAATATTTCCAGACAAGTCCATCTCACGAATTTTCATCAGTGCGAATTGTTGTATACATATTAAAGGCAATACAATTTCTTCACGTAAATGAATTGAATCTTTTAATTCTGGAGACAATTCCATAATCTCCTTTTGTCCCGACACTTCCAGCAACATATCAATACTTAATTGATATTCATTATAAATCCAATTCCAAAAATCACAAAACTCTTCATCCTTTTTCATGTATTGAGTTAATGAAAAATAAGATTTACTTAATGATTGCATACTATTTTCAACCAAGGTTCTAAAAAATAATGAATTTCGATACAGGCTTTTGCATCCTTCCATTCTACCTTCATCTTTCAATCTTTTAATAGATGCACCAACACCAAAAAATCCAGGAACATTCTGTTTCATCTGGCTCCAAGCACCAACAAACGGAATTGCTCGCAAATCTTCAAATCTTAATTCCGCAGATTCATTTCGTTTACTAGGCCTGCTGCCAATTTTTGCCTTTCCATAGTATTTTAACGCACTCATTTTCTCTAAATAAGGAACAAACTTATCCGACGATTTAAATCGATGATACTCCTCCATACTATATTTTGCAAGAGTTTCCATTATTTCTTTATCCTCAGAACAAAACTGTTTGCTCTGATCTTCGAACAGGCGATTTCCCAAACCTGCAGTAATCAATAATTCCTGATAATACTTTGCAGATGCCTTAGTTCCAAACTTCGAACTAATTGTCTGCCCCTGAATAGTTACTTGTATTTCCTGATTTTCTATGTTATTTCCTAATGAAGAATAAAATTTGTGTGTATTGCCTCCTCCTCGTGCAGGCGGTCCGCCACGTCCATCAAAAAAGACAACCACAATTCCTTTTTCGCGTGCCAATCGTGAAATGTTCTCCTTGGCTTTATAAATATTCCAATTTGCCGAAAAATAACCACCATCTTTAGTGCCATCCGAAAAACCAAGCATTATGGTTTGCTTCATACCTCTTGAAACTAAATGCTGAGAATACACTTTATTTTCAAACAACTCCCTCATCGTTTCATCAGCCCTTGCTAAATCATCAATGGTTTCAAAAAGCGGAACTATATCAAGAGGTAAATTATCTTCCCAAGCGCAAAGCTTAGCCATAGCATAAACTCTTGCAACATCAACAGATGTTTGGCAATTACTGATAATGAAACGATTGCAAGCTAATTCTCCATTTATTTCCTGAATCTCTTTTATAGTAGAAAAAACACTTATCGTATCCCTACTAACCTCATCTTCTGTTTTAAAATAAGTAATCGATCCTTTTACATCAAACAAACTTTCCATGGTATTATCACTTATTTGCTGATCGAGCACTGTAGATGATTCTCGCAAAATAGTAAAAGCTTTTCCTATAATCCGGCTATCTTGGCGGATATCAATATTAGCAAAATGAGCACCAAACAATTTTACCTTATTTTGAAACTTCTTCAATAAATCAATAAAAAAACCATCGTGTTCTTCAATTAGTATTTTCTCTATTTTAGTTAAAGAATTATTGATTTCTTCAATAGAAATACCCGTACTTGAATCATTACTATTAAGTGTTTTAAGAACTCTTTCTTCCAAATCAATAATTAGCTCATACACACCTTTAAAACTTAAACGTCTCCGCAATAATCTTAAGTCTTTATAATAATTAGAGAAAAGGATATATCGAAGCCGTTCGGCAACCTTTAAGGTAGTTTCGGTATTTACATAAGGGTTTCCATCCCTGTCTCCACCTGGCCAAAAACCAAATGAAATTGTGGAGCAAGCAATTCCATCAGATAATCCTTCATTATTCAACAATTCTGAATACAAAT
>JBFFMG010000003.1:0-29546 GCA_041554215.1 Labilibaculum sp. | reverse complement strand
ATCTCCCCGGAGCGAAGCTTGTTTTTAAATCAGAAAAGCTGTTTCGCTTTGGAGCGAAGGCTTTGCACAAATATAAAAGAAGCAATCTGCACGGATTTTTGTTTGTTTTTATTTTGAAAAGTTGTTTCGCTTTGGAGCGAAGGCCTTGCACAAATATAAAAGAAGCAATCTGCACGGACTTTTGTTTGTTTTTATTTTTGAAAAACTGTTTCGCTTCGGAGCGAGAGCTGTTTCAAAATAAAATTGGAAACATCCGCTTAAAGCGAGTGAGGTTCTTTTCTAATAAAAATGGTTTCGCTCGCAAGCGACAGATTTATCCGCAGTAAAAAAGAGAGATGAATTGGTGTCGATAAGAGTTTCGCTTTTTGTTTTGATACCTAATGGGAAAGTAAATGAGAGTTATTTATTGAAATGTAAAACTTGAAAAAATGAAGATTGAAGTTTATAACAAAAGTAGATGCAGAAATGCTGAATTTGTATCCTTGGGAACTGATGTTCTTAAAATCACAAAAGATTACGATTGGGTAGGGCAGAACATTGCCGGTTTTTATACTCAGCTTGATGAGAGTCTGCAAAAATTGATTGATCAGTTGAATAAGCTAAACACGGTGGCTGAAACTTTGGATGTTGAAACTGCCGATGAGTATTTTGACAATGCATGGCGGGCTTTTAGATACCTATGTAAGGCCTACGAACTGAGCAGCAATAAGGAAGAGCACGATGCAGCAATATGCCTAATTAATTTAGAGAAAGTGCATGGTTACAATATGCATTTGAAGAGTTATCAGGAGCAAAATGCCAAGTGTGAAATGTTTTTAGCCGATTGCGATCATGTAGAGCCAGTAAAACAGGCCATTCGTAAACTGGGACTTAAAAAGAGTATTGATACGATAAAATTGGCGAAGGATAGCCTTGTTTTGGCTATTGACGAACGCAGCAATAAAAAAGTAAATCAAAAACGCGAGAACGACACCAAAATACTTCGTTCCGAACTGGCGGAAAGTATAAGCAGCATGTTCAAATATTTGGAAGCAATGTCGGGGCTTACTCCGGGTGGTGAGCTCGATTCCATGATTAAACAAATTAACGAATGCATCAGTAAATTGGAAATATCCAGGAAACTGAGAGGTAGCCGAAAGGTGGAAGAGCCTGCGGAAGTAAAATAGTTTACTATTTAGGTTTGATTTTTCCCCTGACAGAACTCTTGCTGTTGGGGGATTTTTTTGTTGAACCACTTCGTGGTTCGTACTCATCCCCGTACTTCGTACGATTCTCGCATTGCATACGATCCTCGCATTGCATACGATCCCCGCATTTTATATGGGGTTATTGAACTTGAACCACTTCGTGGTTCTGATTGCGTGCCGTGAGTAATCCCGAAGGGATTGAACCTGAATAAGCGTAGGTGCAACCTACGGCTATGAATGTGCGAGAAGGAAAGGAAGCCCAAAGTGGGTGCATCTTTATTGGGATGGCTTATCCGATAAATCACTTAGACAAGTGTAAAGTAGCTTTCCAGTTCGTGCAACATTTCGGTGGTGTTGTTTTTGTCTTTCACAATAATTCCATCTTCCAGTAATAGAATTCGGCTGCAAACTTCGGTTACATGATTCAAATCGTGACTCGAAATTATAGAGGTAACTCCTTCGACACTAAGTTTTTTCAGTTTCGATTTCAACCATGATTGAGAGCTGGGATCGAGGTTCGAGAATGGCTCATCGAGAATCAGAATTTCTGGTTTTATAAATAAAGAAGCCAATATTCCGATTTTATTTTTATTTCCTGCCGATAATTCTCTTATGTATTTTTTAGCGGTAATATCATCGGTGTAAAAAGTTGCGTTTTCGTGCAAGAACTCTTTCACATCAGAACTGTTTTTGCCATGCAAACCTCCAATAAATTCAAGATATTCAATTGGGGTTAGAAAAGGGATTAAAAAGCCTTCATTCAGAAAAGAACCTGTATAGGTTTTCCAATGATCAGACTTTGAAACCAATTGACCTTTTGAACTTACACTTCCTGCCGAAGCTTCAATTAAATCTAAGAGTAAGCTAAGCATGGTAGTTTTTCCTGCGCCATTATTGCCAACCAAACCAATGCATTCGCCTTTGTTTACTGTAAGATCAGCAATGGATAAAACAGTGTTTGGTCCGTAAGCTTTTTTTAAGTTGCTAAATTGTATCATGTCTTTTTATTTTTGCCTAAAACCAACGGCCATTTTGTATTTTCTTTTTTCTAATTGACTAACGATGAGTCGTATTAAGAATTTGTTGCATGTCATTGCAAGGAGTCCTATAATTCCTAAGATGTAAATTCCGTAATGAGGGTAGCCAATGCTCGAAAAAACAAACTGAAAAAGAGCTGGTATCGCGAACAATGGTATAATGATAAGAAATTGACTAACACCCATGCCTTCGTAATTCATGAATATCCCTTTTCCCATGTCGATTCGAGATGTGCTAAATGTACTTGAATAAGCTAGTAGGAAAAAGGTAATTCCAATGTTGTAAAAAAGAATGGCTGTATTGATAAATGCTATTTTATAAGAAATAAAAGCATAAGGCAGGATTATAAAATAGCATGCTACACAAATAAGCGCAAAAAATATGAATTTAGATTTAATGTAATTTTCCATTGATATTTTATTGCTTAGTAAGCTGTCAAAAAAAGAACTGTTCCAGGCAAACATCAACTGTGCATGATTAAATGCAGCAGCGGCAGTTAATAGTACACCAGCAATAATTAAAATGTAATAATCATTTAAAGATTCTTCTTTATAGAATATAAATCCGTAGAGTAAAAATATTGTGCCAAGTAGCAGCAAGGATCTGGGCCTTTTGTTACGTAGCGCCATTTTTAGTTCAATGCCCAGTAAATCGCCTGTTTCGCCATATCGATTTAGGAAAGAAAAACTACTAATCTTCCTTTTTTTTGGGTTGATCAGATCTTCAATATAGGAGTTTCGTTTAAGAAGGTGATAGGCATTAAAATAGGAACCAATGGCGATAGCTAGAGGAATTAATAGTAAAATTGGTTGTGAGTTTAGGTGCGAAAACAGTTCTGAGAACAAACTCGAAAAAGAAATTAAATTCGCGATATCACTATAAATTAAGGCACCTACAAAACCGAGTACCAGAAAGATTAGTGCGGGTTTTTTGACAAAATATTTCTTTAGAAAAAAATTTGTGAAATTATTTGCAGCGATGAAAGCTATAACAACAAGTAACCAGGCAAAGCAATAAATTGAACTTTGGGTGTTGCATATAACTTTAAGGAAAAAAGGGATTGTCAGTAGAAGTGCTAATAAATTTATAAAATTGAAAACGCTTTTCACTAAAGGATAATGCAGTAGGTTGCTCTTTTTTATCGGTAAACTAAGATATGCTTGAATCGATAAAATTGGAAGTGGTTGAAACAAAAATCTCATGATTATGTCGATGGAAAAGAAGTAGAACAGAATTCTATTAAAAGAATCGATCGTATCGCTGTCTTTATAAATTTCCTGTAATATTTCATCAGCAAAATATCCTAATGCCAAAGCGTTTAGTAGTAAGTACAAACCTATAATTCCGAGCAGAATATTTAGGGCGATGCTCTTTTGCCAAAATGTGGAACGTTGAGCTTCTTTCCATTGATGTAGGAGTAATGTGATCATATTACCTGTTAAATAATTTTAAAGGTAGTAAATATAATAATTTAGTTTTGTTTATATAGTTCTGACGATTTTAATTTGATTATATGTATGGTTTAATTTACTTATTGTTCATTTATCTGTTTGTCGGCAAACGAAAACTTCTGGGATTTATTCCTTTATGGGATGATTTTGATTGAGAGGATTCTCTTTTTTTTATCGCTTTTCATCTTCTTCGTGCTTTTCACTCATCCCTGTACATTGTGCGATCCCCGCATTTCATAAGGTGTTATTGAGCTTGAACCACTTTGTGGTTCTGACTGTGTGGTTCGAAGGTATCCTGAAGTGTATTCTATTTTTGGAAGTGTGTATTTTGTATAATTTCTCTTTTGTAGAAAGTCATAAAAAGATGTAACTTAAGTCTTATTCACAAAAACTGCTTGTTATGAAAAAACTATTACTATTTGTTGCCATGGTATTGTTTTGTGGTACTGGCATGGCACAGCAAGAAAGATTTCTGGTTTTTGAGTTCATGAAGGTTACCAATGATCAGGAAATGAATTACTGGGAAACTGAAACTTTTTGGGAGAAAATTCATGCCGAACGTGTTAAAAGCGGAGAAATTAAAGGCTGGGATTTATGGTCGTTAAAACCAGGAGGTACAGAGCAGGGGTATCAATATTTAACGGTTACTTTATACGATGATCCTGTAAAAGCTTTATCGGATGGTGATGTTTTTGGTGCAGCTAAAAAGGCTTATCCTGCTATGACAGATGAAGAGTTAAGAATGGCATTAAAAGAGGGGGAGAAATCGAGGGAACTCAGTAAAAGAATATTTTTAAAAGTTGTTGCAGCAACCAAGGATGACTTTGTTATGGAGGTAGGAACGGTGATGCGAATGAATTTTATGGAGGCCATTAATGGTAAATTTGATGCCTATGAAAAGGCTGAAATAGAACTGTTTCTTCCCATACATCAATTACGAGTTGATGCAGGAACAATGAGCCATTGGGCTTTGGCCAGAGTGTTGATGCCTTCGGGTAGTAAAGTGCCAACTACCCACATGACTTTTGATATGTTTACAGGTTATCTGCACTATTTTGATGCCTATGGACGTAACGAAGTATTTAATGTTGATGCGGAAACTCAGAAAAAGATTGATGCTGCTATTAAAACAAGAGATTTGAATTGGACTTACTTGGGAACCATGAAGAAAACGGTGAAATAAAGGATGTTTTTACTGATAAAAAGAGGATAAGAAAGCAATCTTATCCTCTTTTGTGTTTTCAAAAAACGACCAATGAATCAAAATTAGTTTTCATCATTAATTTGTATTCATAATAACATACCAGTCCCATTCATTTGGATCTCCAACACCAACGCTCGGAGTGTATCGGAAAATACCAATTTTTTTACCACTCTTTAAATATCTCGAAACAATTGATAAATGATCAATTGCATTCCAAATGGAATCAAGCGGATATTCAAGTCCTTCTTCCGGAAAAATGATTTGAAATTCATCATTGGCAGGTTTTTCAACCGGAATGTCCAAACTAGCAAACTGTGAAGGATAATAGAACCATTTTGGGAATTTTAATTGTCCGGTTCCAGCCCAAACTATCGATCCATCAAAAATCAATTCATTGCTTGGCTCATAAAATAAGCTGATATTCCCAAAATCTCCAGGAGGTTCGTAATCTACACCAATTGGAATTGTATCTGCATCCGAATAATCAGCATGCAGAAAAAGCTCCGAGCCTTTCTCAAATTCATAATTGGTGTAGTCAACTTGCAGCAATAAAATACTCTGCTTGTGTTCGTGAATAAAAACATCATCCGAATCGTCTAAACAACTCGTCATCAGTCCTAGTAATACAAAAAATAGCCATCTTTTCATCATCACAAATTTTAAAATTACCATTCTAACAGCCACAAAAATAATGCCTTAGTATGATAGGTGTTTGTTTATTTTAGACTCATGTTCTTTTTAAAGATGAAAATATTTGATGTTGGTTGCTTCTAGAGAATTAATAATTTACACGAAGTTTGGGATGTGTTTTCACCTTTTTTACTGTTTTTAGGCCAAACAATGGTCGTAGGAATTCAATTCTCTTAATAAGCAATTCGTACAGAGAAAACTACTTACCGATGTAAAGACGATAACTAAAATAAATTTCGCGAAAACCGGTATTTCAAAAGGTAAAATAAGAACAGCACCCAAAAACATAAATGCCATGTGAAAAATATAGATCGGATAGGCAGCCTGACTAAGGTAACTAAGCGTCTTGCTTGGTTTGTTCAGGTATTTGCGTGCAAAGCCGAATACGGCAAAAAACCAGATGTTCGATTCTATCGACATTAGGTAATTGGGTGTTTTCAACTCGAAAGCAAACAGGCGAACCAAGTACAATCCCAATGCAAGACTCAAAAATAATCACCTCCATTTTAGTAGGGTGTTCCAAAAGACAGAGTCGGTTAAAACAAAGCAAAAACCAAATAGAAAAGCGAGCAAGCCTAAAAAGAAACCGTGCCAGGTCATGGCATACATTTATTCGTTTCGATCGTTCGGTAAATAATTGTTTCCAAGTAATGCTCTTGTACAAACCGGTTTTGTTGATGAGTCTGAATTGTACATTAATAAATCATTGGATTATAATCCTCAAAATTTGTATTCGGAATATGTAAAAGCCTATATTTTGTATTCGAAAAATAAAGATTTACCCAAAACAATAGATCTCTTAGTTGCTGCATTTGAAAAGGATACTACGCGTTTGGATATTTTGCAGGAGATCGGAAAAATTTACTATTACATGCGTGATTATAAAACTTCCTATCTTTATTACAAACACTTTTTGGAAGCAAAAGAAAAGTACAACTTGAGTATTTTTCCTCATGAAAATATTAAAATTGGTTTGGTGTTGAAGAAATTAGGCATGAAAGAGGAATCGGAAAAGTTATTTGCAGATTATTTGGAATATGCTACTAATGATAAATCCATTTACCAGAATGCAAGTTTAGCTGTTTATTGCGCTCAAAAAGGCGATACAAAAAAAGCAATTGAATATTTAGACTTGTTTTCGCAAGGGGATAATTACCAGTATTGGATTCTTCTTTTCTTAGAAATAGATCCGCTGGTTGATAATTTAAAAGAGCTGCCTGAATTCAAAAAAATTATGAAGAGACTTACTTCCACCTTTTGGAAAGATCATAAGAAGATTAAGCTTTCACTTGAGAAAAAAGAGTTGCTTTAATTCCGCTACCGTTGGTTTTTATTCAGTTGTTTTATCCCTTTAAACAAGCAATGCTTAAACCGATTAAAATCAGTTTAAGCATTGTGTTATTTGTAATATAGGTATTAATTATTTTATTATCGGTACAATGGTAAAGCTGTAATTATAAACCTTATCTGCATAATATAGGTATGGACTGTGTGGTTTTGCCCCCCAGCTGTTGTCTCCGCCGAGTCCCATCATTTTGTGGTCGATGTGAACTTCAACAAATTCCTTCTCTTTTACATCTGCAGTTGTACGTTCCAATTTCTTTGTTCCAGGATCAAAATCAGATGTAGTGAAGTGCAGTGCATTGAATTCAATAGGTTCGCTATTGGCGATAATTTTTAATCCCAAACCTGATTGATTGGTTAGGCTTAACCAGCGAACGTCTGTTTTATGTCCGTTTTCCTGTGGTCGGCTGTATGCAAAATATTGCTCAGTAACTTTCGATTGATACAATCCAATAAACGATGCTGTATTTCTGTCAATATAATTTTCCTGAGGGCCGCGTCCATAATAAGCAAGATTATTAAACTCCTTTGGAAGTTTAAACTGCAAACCAATACGTGGAATTTCCGGTAATTTATCCTGTTTAGCTTCAAAGCTATAGTTTACATCAATTTTACCATCTCCGTAAATTGTATAGCTAAGTTCAATTGAAGCCTTACTGCTTGGCAGTTGTAATTTTGCATGAATAGAAACTTCCGATTTAGAGATTTGTTTCGATGTAAATTCCTGAATACTTGCATCATTCATGGCCTGTTTCCAGATTTGGCATCGCTCAGGCATGTTGTTTCCGAAATCATTATCGGTAGGAGCACGCCAAAAATCTGGAACCAACTGGTCTTCTATTAATTCGTATCCATTCAGTTTGTAGGAAGTGACAGCACCCGATTTTTTGGAGAACACCGCTGTAAAGTCCTTTCCTGAAAGGTTGATAGTAACATCATTATCTTGAATTGAAATCAGATCAGAGGAAGTCAAGTCGTTTTCAGGCACTTTAAATTTACCGATTGCCAATTGTTCCGAAGCAACAACATGACCGAAGGGTATTAGTTCTGTTTCCTGAGCCTGCACTGCAAACAGGTTGACAAAATATTCTGATTTCGCATCAGTTTTAAGTTCCCCTAAGTTCAGTTTAAATTCTTTTTCAGATTGAGGAGCAACATCTGATGGAGTAAATACTCCTGATTTTTGAACAATGCCGTTCGCCAATAATTCCCAGCGAATTTGGTAACTGTCCAAATTCCTGAAGAATTGATCGTTTGAAACTTTAATTAGCCCTTCAGAAAGATTAACCGCTGTAAAATTAATGTTTTGATATACTTTTTTTACTTCATACAAAGCAGGATGCGGGGTTAAATCAGGATCTACAACACCATTTAAGCAAAAGTTTCCGTCATTATACACCCATTTTGGCTCAAAATGACCGCCATATGCCCAAAATCGCTCTCCTTTTTCAGTGTACTTGGCAATTCCTTGATCCATCCAATCCCAAATAAAACCACCTTGCATTTGTCGGTTTTTACGAACTAAATCCCAATATTCCTTAAAGTTACCGTTGCTGTTTCCCATGGCATGGGAATATTCACACCAGATAAACGGGCGTTCCGAATCTGTACCAATCCATCTTTTCTCTACACTTTCAATCGTACGGTACATGTCACCAATAATATCGGTATGTCTTTCTTTTACGTCGGTCATTTTTTCAGCGCGTTCGTAATGCACTGGTCGGTTGGTATCGATTTCTTTAATCTTTTTGTAACATGCCAGAAAATTTGGCCCCGTTCCGGCTTCATTTCCCATGCTCCAAACAATAACCGAAGGGTGGTTTTTATCTCTTTCTACCATATTTGTAGTTCGTTCAACATGTGCCAATTTCCACTCCGAATTATTTGCTAAAGTGTGCTTTGGCTCGTAACCCATTCCGTGCGATTCGATATTGGCTTCATCATACAAATAAATTCCATATTCATCGCATAGTTCATACCAAAGCGGATCATTAGGATAATGACAGGTACGAACGGCATTGATATTAAATTTTTTCATGGTACGGATATCGTCCAGCATATTCTTTCTGTTAACAACATGTCCAAAATAAGGATTGTGTTCGTGTCTGTTAACTCCTTTTAACAGGATTGGAGTTCCATTTACCAATAATTGTCCTCCTTTAATTTCGCTGGTTCTAAAGCCAATTTTAATTGATGTGGCTTCTACTATTTCATTTTCTTTATTACTTAAAGTTAGCAGCAGGGTATACAAATTTGGTTCTTCAGCCGACCATTTTTTTACATTGGGAATTTTACCTGTAAATGAAATTCTCTTTGACTGATTTTTTATGCTGAATTCAGATTGATCAGTCAGAATTTCATTTCCTTCATGATCTAGAATTGTATATTTAAAATGATACGAGCCTGCAGATTTTTTAGACTTGTTTCCAACTTCAGCATCTAAACTAAATACACCATTCTGATAGTTTTCATCCAATAATGCTTTGGCAAAGAAATCCGTAATGTGTGTTTTAGGACGGGAATATAAATTTACATCTCGTTGAATGCCTGTTAATCTCCAAAAATCCTGATCTTCCAGATAACTGCCATCAGTAAATTTAAAGACCTGAACGGCAAGTTTATTTTTACCATCTTTTAAGTAAGGTGTGATGTTGAATTCGGCAGGTAGTTTAGACCCTTGACTGTAACCAACTTTTTCACCATTTACCCAAATGTAAAATCCCGATTTTACAGATCCAAATTGAAGATAGGTTTCTCTGTTTTTCCAATTTTTAGAAGGCGTAAAGTAAGTGATGTAAGAACCAACTGCATTTATTGAATCAGTAATGAAAGGAGGATTTTTTTTAAATGGATAATCTGCATTGGTATAGTTGGCAAATCCATAATTGTACATTTCCCAGTTTCCTGGAACTGGAATTTCATCCCAATCGCTATCATTAAAATCTTCCTTATAGAATTCTAAATTTCTTTTGCTTGCACTTTTACAGTATTGAAATTTCCATTTTCCATTTAAACACTGAATAGTTTCCTCTTCTGAAGGATTCGCGGCTAAAGCTTTGTCTATGGAAGAGTATGGAAAAAAAGTAGCACGAGCCTTCTCTCTGTTTTTCTGAAATACATGTGGGTTTTCCCAATCATTCTGAGAAAATGAACTTTGGCATAAGAGTACAAGCCAAATGATGGCAATGAAATGTTTCATTTCTTTTGGTTTTTTAGATGATCAACTAAATAAGAATACTATGGCTTTCAATATTTAATTGTGGTGGCTATTAAGTATCCAAAAGCAAGCGGTTTCGAATTTATTAAAAACAGTAGGATAATCAAAATAATAAAGAAGCTAAAAACTGCTGTGATAGCTTATTTTATTTTACTTGGGTTTGGTGATGTAAAGAGTGTTTTTTATTATTGAACCTATTTTAATTTTTGCATTAATCCATTAGCTCATTTAATAGTTTTAGTATGTGATTAAGTAACACTAAAAGATAAAAAATGAGAAAACTTCTATTTGTAGCTTGTTGCATGCTACTTATCTTCAGGAAAAATATAGGATTGCAATTTTAGATAGTTTACTGGATTTAGAGCAGGTGTAAATTTGATTTTACATCTGCTTTTTTATTGTAATTGTGGATTTTTAGCTTTAACCGAAAAAATTAATAGAATTACAACACAAACAAGTCCAGCATATCCAGCCAAACGATAACTGTCTGTAATTGTGTGTATTCTGCTAAAGAAGAGAGGAGCCAATGCACTTGAAAATACAATTAAGGACATTGATAATCCACTAATTGCACCCAAATGTTTACGTCCGTAAAAACGAGGCCAGGTGATTGAAGCTAACACCGAAAAAAGTCCTCCCATAATACCATTTCCAAGTATTAATACATAGTATCCAATTCTGTATTCTAAAATAGCAAGCCCCAAACTTGCAAGCAAGCAACCAACCAGAAATACAATAAGGATTTTTTGCATTTTTATGTAATCACTTAGAATATTTCCTGCTATAGCGGTTATTATCGAAATGATGGAAGCAGGAATGAATATACTTAAGGCCTTTTGTTCGGAAAAGCCATACGATTCAAAAATGGATATAACATTAAAGGTAAATCCGGTAATAAAAAAGGAATTAAAACTTAAACTGAGAGCAAATACCCAAAATACCCATGTGTTTCTTGCTTCTTTCAGTGTATATTGTTTTTTGGTTTGAAATGTTGGATTGCTTTTTACTTTGGGCTCAATTATTTTTCCATCAGGAATTAGTCCGCATTCTTCTGGATTATCGCGATAAAAAAAGAAGGCAAAAACAACAAACAGGAAGGTAAGTAAGGCCAAGGTTTGATAGGCGATACTCCAATCAAAACGTGTTATAATAAGAGCTATAAACAGAGGGGATACAGCAAAGCCAAAAGATTGAAATGCACTTGAAATACTATTGGCTAAACCTCTTCGTTGATCGAACCACTTCATAATCATGTTGCGAGAGGCTAGAGTTAATACACCTTGGCCCGAAAAGCGTAAGGAAAAGAATAAAAGTGAGATAAGGATAAATGAGACTGTCGAAAATTCTATGTTGATATATTTTGATATTGATTCAGATAACAGATGTGAAAAGGAAAATAAGATGAGCGTAATTCCCAATCCTAAAGCGGCAATCATGGCGGTAAAACGAGCTCCAAATCTATCGTAAATTTTACCTGCGTAAGTTAAGAAAAGTGAACTCGCTACTGTACCTAATAAATAAGCCGAGCTTAGGGCATCTCTGCTTAATTGTAAAGAATCAATTAGGTAATTTGTAAATACTGAAACACCCATTGTTTGTCCTGGAATACTACATAGTACTCCAATAGTACCTGCAATCATAGCAATCCATCCGTAAAAGAATGGAGATTTTGAAGGAGCAAATGGGAAATTAGGATTTCTTTTCAAGGTTAATGAGATATTAAGTTAATAATGTAAATGAAAGTAATAAAAGTGAATTCTCTTTACTTCATGCTTGTTTTTACCCACTCCAGCACATCACTAAATCTGTAATTTTCGAGAGAGGAAAAATATTTTTCTTGTTTCAATTTTAAACGAGTGAAAATTGGAGTGTTAATACCGCATAAGAATTTGGTAAGCAGTTCATCTGTTATGTGTTCTCCAAATTTGGTGATGGCCGATTGACACAATTCAATATAACTATATTCATGCAAACTTTGTAATTCGTGCGACTTTGCAATTTTTATTGCACCAGAATTACAGACTGAACAATGACCACATTTTTCCCATTCGGGATATTCACCAAAATAGTTGGCTAGATTTTTACTGATGCATGTTTTCGATTCGAAAAGAGTAATCATTTCGCGAATTCTATTTACTTCAACGGCTTCTTTCATTTTGAAACTGTCATACAATTCTTGAGCTACTTTATCAATATCAAAATTTGGATTTGTAACGGCAAAAACATCAACCATTAGTTTCGCTTCCAAATTGATTAATTTTTCAGCATCAAAATATTCAAGAGCAGATACAACACGATTTCTATCTGTCGAATAATTTTGACTGATGGTATCGAAATTAACAGTGATCCATTTTCTGGCTTTTTCAGAATGATCGAAAATGGCCTGAATAAATTTCTTTCGTTCTCCTTGGAACTTTTCTACGATACTTTTTTCATCGCTATTTAGGCTAAATCGATAGTCGGCAAAATAGCTGTACTGAGGTTTTATAATTCCTCGTATCTCCATGTAAACCAGTAGTGTTTTGATTGGGAGAATACGAATATTACAATGCGCGGGGAGTGTATTTAACTTGATTTCCCAGTTGGTTTCAGCCTTTTTTACGCGTCTGAGAATTTCTTTTATGCCTGATAGGGCAGGAGTATCTCCAAATATGAAATTCTCAAGCACATTTACATTGTCATGATTTGCTAAAACGATGCAGTCTGACTTTTTCCCATCGCGGCCAGCCCGACCAATTTCCTGAGAATAGTTTTCTGTGGATTTTGGAAGATCGTAATGAATTACATAGCGGATGTTCGATTTATCGATTCCCATTCCAAAAGCAATTGTTGCTACCACACAATTTATTTTGTTAGCCATAAATTGATTTTGAATTTCTTCGCGATCTTCACTTTTTAATCCGGCGTGATATGCTTTGGAGAGAATTCCATTTTTTGTTAAAATGGCTGAAACTATTTCTGCCGTTTTTTGTTGAGTTACATATACAATTCCACATTCACTTTTACGGGAAACAAGTAATGAGATTAATTTATCGTTTTTTTCAGATTGAATTACAGGAATTACATTCAAATCTAAATTAGATCGGTAAAATCCAGTAATCGTTACCTGCTCTTTTGCAATGGCAAATTTTTTACTCATGTCTTCGATTACTTTCGGAGTTGCAGTTGCTGTAAGCAAGAGCACTTGTTTCGCCTTAAAAGTATCACGATAGTCAGGTAGTTTTAAATAATCAGGTCTGAAATTGTGTCCCCATTCCGAGATACAATGTGCTTCATCAACAACCAGTAAGGAAATTGGAATGTTTTTCAAAAATCTGCGAAAGCGTTCATTTTTAAATCGTTCTACCGAGATCATTAAAATTTTATGTCGCTTGTCGCGAATGCCATTCATAATATCCTGTTCTTCCTCTTTGGAGAGTGAGGAATCAATACGCACTGCTGATATATTCTTCGATTGAAGAAAATCAATCTGATCTTTAATTAAGGCCAGTAATGGAGAAACCACTACGGTAATTTCAGGAAGTTGAAGAGCCGGAAGTTGGTAGCAAAGTGATTTCCCAGATCCGGTTGGAAATATGGCTATTGCCGATTTTTCTTCCAGGATGTTAGAAATTACCTCTTTTTGGCCAGGTTTAAAATCAGAAAATCCAAAATTATCTTGTAACAGATTGTGTAACATATTTTGCAATGGTATATTGAATAAAAAGTACATGAATACACATAAATTGTGCATTTCATATGTGACCTATAGTTCATAGATTTGTACCGAAGATCGAAATTAATCAAATTAAATACATTTATGGAAAATTTAGGAAAACTAATTTTAAGAGTATCAATTGGCGGTTTACTATTGTTTCATGGAGTTCATAAATTGATGCAGGGTATTGACGGAGTAAAATTTCTGATAGCAAAAATGGGTTTGCCAGAAATACTATCATATGGTGTTTATGCAGGTGAGATAATTGCTCCACTTCTGATATTAGTTGGAACATTTACAAGAGTATCAGGATTGGTAATTGCTTTAACCATGTTAGTCTCGATACCTGCAGCACATCCGGATGGGATTTTTCATTTGAATGAATACGGAGGATTAGTATTTGAATTAAACGCAATGTATTTATTGGGTGCACTAGCTATAATGTTTTTAGGATCAGGTAAATATCGTTTGGTAAATCAAAGAGGATTTTGGAAGGAATAAATAAATTTCTTTAGTTGAAATTTAAAAGCCTTGTTTATCCTGATATACAAGGCTTTATTTTTTGAAGTTAGCGAACTATTTCGTTAATTTGCATCGCAAGCGATATAAATTTCAACTATGGACAATTTGGCTAATAAAAAGTTTGATCCTCTTAAATTGGAGAATCAATTATGTTTTACCATTTATGCTGCCTCTCGGCTCATGACAAGACAATATCAACCTTATCTGGATCAATTGGAAATTACCTATCCACAATATTTAGTTCTTTTGGTTTTGTGGGAAAAAGATGGTGTTGGAGTAAATGAGATTGGCTGTAAACTTTATCTGAATACCAATACTTTAACTCCTTTGTTGAAACGCATGGAGCAGCTTTCTTTAATCCAAAGAATAAAGTGTTGCAACGATGAAAGAAAGGTTCTTATCTATTTGTCCCAGAAAGGGAAAAGTATGAAGAATGAGGCAAAAAGTGTTCCTTTAAAAATGGCAAATTCTCTTAGTTGTGATGTTGAAAAAGCGATGTGTTTGAAAAAAGAATTAGAAGTTCTGATCAATAAAATGCTTAAGTAATGCAGTCTAATTTATGGTAAGATTGCTTCCATTTTTCGATTAATATCTCTTTGCACTCACACATGACGTATAGTTAAATGCTAAAATACATCACTAATTTACTTAAAAGAGAACGGGAATATACGGCCGTTGGGAAAAAACTGTTAAAACTAGCTTTCCCTATTATTGGCTCGTATCTTTTGCACATGACCTATAATCTTACCGATATGATTTGGGTAGGATATTTGGGAAGTGGTGCGGTTGCGGCAGTTGGTTCAGCTGGTTTCTTTTTGCATCTGGGTTGGGCAATGGCTTCGATCGTAACGGTAGGTGCAAATATTAAAATTGCTCACTCGGTTGGTGCAGAAGATATGAATGCTGCAGGCAGATATTCAACAGCTGGTTTGTGGGGAATTGGCGGAATTGCTATTTTATTTACTTCGGTATTTTTGGCCATTCCAGAACAATTCATTGGCTTTTTTCAGATGAAAGATGTTCAGGTTAATGAAATGGCTGTTTCTTATTTGGTAATTAGTGCTTTTGGCATTATTATCAGTTTTGTGAATCTTTTATTCATCAGTATTTTTAATGCACACGGCAAAACAAAAATTTCTTTCAAGGCTAGTATCATTGGAACCTTGTTTAATATTGTGTTGGATCCATTACTGATTATTGTATTTAAAATGGGGGTTGAAGGTGCGGCAATTGCAACAATTGTTGGTAGGTGCAGTAGTCTGGCTTATTTTTACTTTGTGTATAAAAAGTTCGACACAATTTATTTTAAAGGTTTATTGCCGAAAACATCTAAACTAAAAAATCTTTTCGGGGTTGGCTTACCCGCAGCTATTCAGCGTATTTCATTTTCAGTAATTTATATTTTTTTGGCAAGAATCATTGCGGAATGGGGACCAAACGCTATTGCAGTCCAGAAAATTGGTGTTCAAATAGAGTCAATTACATTTATGATTGTTGGCGGAATTATGCAGGCCGTAACAATTATGGTTGGTCATAGTTATGGAGCTAAAAATTTAACTGAAGTACCAAATATTTATAAGGCTGGTTGGAGAATATCTTTAGCGGTTGGAGCGGTAACAACATTAATCTTTTTGCTTTTGCCACAAACTTTATTTTCCATTTTTGTACCCGAAGCGGAAAGTATTTTAATGGGGAAAGATTATTTAATGATACTGGCGGCATCGCAATTGTTTATGTGTTTGGAAATGATTAGTGCAGGAGTATTTAATGGTTTAGGAAAAACAAAAATACCAGCAACAGTAAGCGTTATATTTACTTCATTGCGTTTACCAGGTGCTTATATTCTTGGGTTTTACACATTTTTGGGTTTGAATGGAGTCTGGTGGAGCATCACCGGAAGTAGCATATTAAAAGGTATCGTTCTTTATTTTTTACTGCGAGCATATTTAAAAAATAATACATTTGGAAAATTCTAAAATATATGGATCATCTAATTAATAATATCAGAGAAGCTCTTAAGTTAGAGGGAATAAGAGAGAGTTTGAAGAATGGAAAATTTGGCATTGAAAAGGAAAATGTCAGGGTCGATTTCAACGGTAAAATGGCCACTACACCACATCCTAATATTCTTGGTGATAAATTCCATCATCCCTTTATTACAACCGATTTTTCGGAAAGTCAGGTAGAGATGATTACTCCACCTTTAGACAGTATTGCCGAAGTGCATGGTTTTTTGGAGACCTTGCAGGATGTAATTTCTGAGAATTTAACTGATGAATTGCTTTGGCCTCAAAGTGCACCTCCATTATTACCTGAAGAACATGAAATTCCTATTGCCAAATTTGGCGAAAAAGGCATTCTCAAAGAAAAATACAGAGAGGAACTAGCCAATCGATATGGGAAAGAAAGACAGATGCTTTCCGGCATTCACTTTAATTATTCATTAACAGACAGACTGGAGCGAAAATTAAAAAAAGCAAGTAATTGGGAAGGTGATTTGGATGGTTTTCGAGAAGCTATCTATCTAAAAATGATCCGAAACTTTATGAGATATCGTTGGATGCTGATTTGGCTATTTGGTGAGAGTCCGGTTTCCGATCCTTCCTTGCGAATGAAATCATTACAAACAGGAAAAAAGAGTTTTATGAGCTGTGGAAATGCTATTTCTATTAGAAACAGTTCCATAGGATATCGAAACATAGAGGAGTTTTTCGTTGATTTTAATAGTTTGAAAGATTATAATCAATCGGTGTCAAGTTTGATTGAATCTGGTAAAATATTAGGCGGTGAGGAGTTGTATTTACCTATTCGTCTGAAATTCAATGAAAAAAACAAGAGTATTTCTCATTTGGAAGTTCGTATTCTTGATTTAGATCCATTTGAAAAATCGGGCATCTCTAAAAACCGTTTGTATTTTACTCATTTATTTTTGCTGTATTGTTTATTTGCTACTGAGAATGATAAATACAATCAGAAGGAACAAAAGGTGGCGGCTAATAACCAAGATTTAGTAGCATGTCATGGCATGAATCCGGAATTAACACTTACGAATTTGGAAGGAGAGGAGATTTATGCGTCTAAAATGCTGCAAGAATTATTTTCTGAAATCACAAATTTCGTAAACGAATCGAGTTTAGCTAATAATTCTGATTATCAAGGATCATTGGATGAAATTGCTGATTTTATTAAAAATCCTGACAATAGATCTTCTTATAAAGTAAAACAAAAAATTATTGAAGAAGGTTTTATTAATTTTCATTTGAATAAAGCAAAGCAGTACAAAGAAGAAAGTGAAATGAGCGGTTTCCGTTTTCACGGATTTGAAGATCTGGAATTGTCATCACAATTATTAATGAAAGCGGCTTTACGAAGAGGAGTTGAGTGCAATATTCTGGATCGAAGTGAAAATTTCATCAGCCTTACTCAGGGTGAAAAAACGGAGTATGTAATGCAGGCCACCAGAACATCCCTGGATAATTATTCAAGTGTTTTAATGATGGAGAACAAGCTGGTAACAAAGAAAATTCTTGAAAAATCAGGCATTAGAGTTCCTTCAGGATTCGATTATCAGGATGCAAAACAAGCTCGATCGGATTTTGATTTATTTGAGGGAAAAGGCATTGTGATAAAACCTAAATCGACCAATTATGGTTTAGGAATAACCATTTTAAAGGATAATAAGAATGAGGAAGTGTATAAAAGAGCAGTTGATATTGCTTTTGAACACGATGGAAGCATACTAATTGAGGAATTTATTTCTGGCAGAGAATTTCGATTTTTTGTGATCAACGATCAGGTTAGCGGTATTTTGCATAGAGTTCCGGCCAACGTAAAAGGCGATGGTGTGAAAAGTATTCGTGAGTTGGTCGAAATTAAAAATCAGGATCCCTTGCGAGGAAGAGGATATCGAACACCACTTGAGAAAATTCGACTGGAAGAGGCTGAAGAAATGTTTTTAAAAGAGCAAGGCTTCAATTTCGAGAGTGTTCTTAAAAAGGATGAAGTTGTTTATTTGCGAGAGAATTCAAACATTAGTACAGGAGGCGATAGTATTGATTATACCGACGACATTCATCAGTCATACAAGGATATAGCAATGGAATCTTCTAAAGCATTAGGCGTTCAGATTACTGGTTTGGATATGATGATTGAAGATGTGAATCAACCGGCAACAAAAGATAATTACGCAATTATCGAAATGAATTTTAATCCGGCAATCCACATTCATTGTTATCCTTACATAGGGAAAAACAGACAATTAAATGAGAAGATTTTAGATTCTTTGGGATTTTAATGACTTCCGAAAGAATCGGAATCATTGAACTTTATGTTGCAGGGCAATGTTTTAGAATAGTTAATTTGTAGGGATGCAATCTTCAATTTATCTTATATTTGTCTAACACTACAATCAAGGATGAATATCACAATATTTGATTGTTACAATTTGACTCTTTAATACAAAATTATAAAAACATTATATCATGTCTGATTTTCATTATCAAAAACCATTTCCAATAACAAAGGATACTACTAAGTATCGTTTGCTAACAACAGATTACGTTTCAACTGTTGAAGTTGATGGAAGAAAAATATTAAAAATAGATCCAAAAGGACTTGAAATGCTATCGAAAGAAGCATTTTCAGATGTGTCTTTTTATTTACGTCCTGCTCACTTAAATAAATTGAAGACAATTCTTCAGGATGATGAAGCATCAGATAATGATCGTTTTGTAGCTCACACCATGTTGTTGAATCAGGTGGTTGCTGCTGAAGGAGAATTGCCTACTTGTCAGGATACAGGTACGGCGATTGTAGTAGCTAAAAAAGGAGAAGATGTATACACCGGCGCCGATGATGCTGAGCATCTGTCAAAAGGAGTTTACGATACTTATCAGGAAAGAAATTTGAGATATTCTCAGGTTGTTCCTTTCTCGATGTTCGAAGAAAAAAATTCAGGAAATAATCTTCCTGCACAAATTGATATTTACGCTAATAAAGGAAATGCGTACGAATTTTTATTTGTAACCAAAGGTGGAGGATCTGGAAACAAGACTTTCTTGTATCAGGAAACCAAAGCTCTATTAAATGAAAAGAACTTAACTACTTTTATTACAAACAAACTTCGTGATTTGGGTACTTCGGCTTGTCCTCCTTATCATTTGGCATTGGTGATTGGTGGAACTTCTGCTGAAGCAACATTAGCGACTGTAAAGAAAGCTTCTGCTGGGTATTACGATCATTTGCCAACAGAAGGTAATGAAGGTGGTCAGGCATTTCGTGATTTAGAGTGGGAGAAAAAAATTGAAGAAATTTGTCAAAAGAGTGAAATTGGAGCTCAATTTGGTGGTAAATATTTTGTTCACGATGTAAAAGTTATTCGTTTGCCTCGTCATGCAGCTTCTTGTCCTGTAGGTTTGGGTGTAAGTTGTAGTGCCGACCGTAATGTGAAAGCGAAAATTACTGAGGAAGGAATTTATTTGGAAGAATTGGAAAGAAATCCATTCCAGTATTTGCCAAAAGAGGCTCCACACTTGAAAGATGCAGTTGAAATCAATTTGGATCAGCCAATGGCAGATATTTTGAAAGAACTGACTAAATACCCAATTAAAACAAGATTGAGTTTAACGGGAACTTTAATTGTTGCTCGTGATATGGCTCATGCTCGTATTCAGCAGATGTTGAACGAAGGCAAAGAAATGCCTGAGTATTTCAAAAATCATCCTGTATACTATGCTGGGCCAGCAAAAACTCCAAAGGGAATGCCTTCTGGAAGTTTCGGACCAACTACTGCGGGGCGTATGGATTCTTATGTGGGACCATTTCAAAAGCAGGGTGGTTCTATGGTAATGGTTGCCAAAGGGAATCGTTACAAATCAGTAACCGATGCTTGTAAAGAAAATGGCGGATTCTATTTGGGTTCAATTGGTGGTCCTGCTGCAGTATTGGCTAAGAACAGCATTAAATCTATCGAGGTGATTGATTTTCCTGAATTAGGAATGGAAGCGGTTCGTAAGATTCAAGTAGAAAATTTCCCTGCATTTATTATTGTTGATGATAAAGGAAATGACTTCTTTGCAAATATGTAATTGAAGTTTTTGAACATAAATATAGGGTGATCCATTGGATCACCCTATATTTATTTCTACAATTCAGGTTTTTTTCGAGTCTCTTTTTTCTGAGCCTGAGCTTGTTTTCCTTCTAATCTTTTTTCTTTTGAAGCTCTTGTTGGTTGCGTCTTTCTTCTTGGTTTTACAGGAGTTAGAGCAATCTCTATCCATTGGTAAAATTTTTGAATTGCAATTTCCTTATTTTGAACCTGAGAACGTTCTGTTTGAGCTGTAACCGAGAGAATACCAAGGTTATTGATATGATGGTACAACTTTAGAAAGATGGTTTCTTTCTCTTTTTTTGTTAGTAATTGGGATTCAAAAATAGCAAATCGCAATTCAACTTTTGAATTTACTTTATTTACATTTTGTCCTCCTGGTCCACTACTTCTTGAAGTAATGAACTCGAATTCGGGGCTTAGGTCTTTTGTAAATTTATATTTATCACTCATAATACTACAAAGGTAAGGCAAAAAGGAGGAAGGAAACAAAACAATTGTCACAAGTAGTATGGTAAATATTTAATTTTTGGGTATTTATTTAAAAAAAATGCCACCTGTGAGGGTAGCATTTAATTTGTATTTCGATTAATTATTCAGGTAATCCGTATGTATCTACAATAAAGTCAATGTCCTTATCGCCTCTACCGCTAAGATTCACTAAAATAGATTGTTTTGGATTAGCCTTTGCTAATTTTAATGCATAAGCTACAGCATGTGCACTTTCCAAAGCAGGAATAATTCCTTCTTCACGACTCAATTCGTAAAATGCATCAATGCATTCCTTGTCTGTAATTGAGTGATATTCCGCTTTTTTTAAGTCTTTAAGCATAGAGTGCTCAGGGCCAACACCTGGATAATCCAATCCGCTGGCAACGGAATAAACAGGACCTGGCTCTCCTTTTTCATCCTGAAGTAGATAGCATCTAAACCCATGTATTACTCCTGGTTTACCAAAAGTTAAAGTTGCTGCATGTTCGCCTACATCAAAAGAGCGACCTGCAGGTTCTACACCGTGTAATTTGCATTCATCATCTTCTAAAAACGCAGAGAAAATACCCATCGCATTACTGCCACCACCTACACATGCCACAATATTGTCTGGAAGCTCGCCTGTCATTTCCTGAAATTGGTCTCTTGCTTCAATCCCAACTACGCGCTGAAATTCACGAACCATCATAGGAAATGGATGTGGACCTACTACCGATCCAATGCAATAAATTGTATTTACAGGATCTTGAAGATAAGCCATAAAAGCAGAATCGACAGCCTCTTTTAATGTTTTTAAACCATGAGTTACAGGAACAACTGTAGCACCCAAAATTTTCATTCTCACAACATTTGGGTGTTCTTTGGCCATGTCTACTTCTCCCATGTGAATTTCACATTCTAAACCAAAATAGGCGGCAGCAGTAGCTAAAGCAACACCATGCTGACCAGCTCCAGTTTCAGCAATTAGCTTTTTCTTACCCATGTATTTGGCTAATAGAGCTTCTCCCATGCAATGATTAAGCTTGTGTGCTCCAGTGTGGTTAAGATCCTCACGTTTGAGATAAATTCTACCACCGTATTTATTAGATAAGCGGTTGCAATAATAAACTGGAGTTGGACGTCCTTGAAAATGTTTACGAATACTTCTTAGTTCTGAGATAAATTCATGAGACTTGCTAATTGAATAGTAAGCATCATTAATCTTTTTCATTTCTTCTTCTAAAACTTCAGGAATAAAACTTCCGCCGTATTCTCCGAAATATCCTTTTTCGTCAGGATGGGATTTGAAATAGTTGGTTGACATTTTAGTAAATATTTTGGTTAATGATAATTCAACTTATTAAAAAATACATGTGGTTTGTAGTTTAAAATAAAATAACCGGATCCATAAAGATGCATCTCCAGAGTCCGGTTATTATTTTTGTCGCCTAATTCCTTTTCACCTCCAGCTGGGAATGCTATTGGAAAAGATTATAGATTACTCGCACCCCAATAAGAAATTGCCAGAATTAAGCGACAAAAACAAAGATATAAAAATTAGTTAATTTGATTAGTGCTGTATCATTTCAAATTGGCTTAACTCTCTAAATAAAGCTTAGCCTAAAATTTACATTGCTTTTGGGAGTGGATATTTGTAAATTGTGTAGAATCAATTCAAATAAGTTAAACCAAAAATGGAGGTTGTGATGAATGGAGTTAAAGTGTCCCCAAAAGACAGGGTAGCTTTTGTAAGTGGGGCTAATAGAGGAATTGGTAGAGCAATAACAATTGAACTGCTTGAAAATGGTGCGGCAAAAGTATATGCAGGCGTAAGAAATTTAAAATCGATGGATGATCTTAAGCCCGAGTATGGAAGCCGACTAGTGCCTGTTCTTTTGGATTTAAGAGATGACCGATCAATTATTAAAGCTACAAAATTAGCTAAAGATGTAGATATTCTAATTAATAATGCTGGTGTTTACGAGCCTGGAGGGTTTTGTTCTGATGAAACTTTAGATAGTATGGCTGCAAATTTTGAAGTAAATGTGTGGGGATTGGTTAAATTAACTGTTTCATTAATAGATCGATTAAAACAGAGAGAAATCGCAGCTATTGTAAATATTTCATCGGTATTAGGTTTAGCGAATATGCCAATTGCCGGACCATATTCAGCATCGAAAGCAGCGGTTCATAGTATTACTCAGGGCTTGCGAGGGGAGTTATTTACGAATAATATTCTTGTAATGGGGGTATATCCAGGGCCTGTCGAAACTGAGATGTCAAAAGATTTGGATATGGAAAAGGATTCTCCTGTAAATGTTGCAAGAGAAATAGTGCTTGGTTTGATAAAAGGTAAAGAATATGTGTTTCCAGATGTTATGTCGAAGCAGGTGGGGGAATTGTATTTGACAGAGCCAATAACTGTGGAAAGACAATTTGCTCATTTTGTTTCTCAAGAGGAAGAAGTATAAAACTTATAAAATTGTTGCTAATTTACAGAGGCTCATAAGGCCTCTTTTTTTATTATTAATAGCTGAGTTATTAGAATTGATATTTTTTTTGTGAAATGAGAATATTCTCATTATATTTGTAAAAAATAAATCCCTATGCCAAGAAGAATTAGATTGCGTAAAGTTGTAGAACCACCAAGATTTAAAGGATATAGACCTTTTGGTGTGAATTCTAAAAATCGGGAATCAGTTGACTTGCTATATGAAGAATATGAAGCTTTAAAGTTAGCTGATTACGATTTGCTAAAGCATGATGAAGCAGCTCTGTTAATGGGCGTTTCAAGGCCAACTTTTGCGAGGATCTATGAAAGTGCAAGAAGAAAGATTGCTATGGCATTGGTTGAAGCAAAGGAAATTAAAACTGTTTTTGGAAATGCAATAATGGATAAAGACTGGTATTTGTGTTCAAAATGCAATGCAAGGTTCAATATTCCAAATACAATGGATAAAGAAACTTGCCCGGCTTGCAATTCCAAACATATTGAATTAATAAATAAATAAGAATATGAAGACAATTATTACATCAACAGGAAATCAATTGAATTCAATTTTTGATTTGCGGTTTGGAAGAGCAGGTTGGTTTTGTTTGTATGATGATCAATTAGATGAAATTAGTTTTATCGAGAATGAAAATATTAGCTCGCAAAGTGGTGCGGGAACTAAAACTGTTGAAAAGGTTGTTGAGCTAGGAGTTCAAAAAGTGATTTCGGGAGATTTTGGACCTAAAGCGAAAGAATTACTCGAAAAATTTAATATCCAAATGGTGCTGTTGCAAGATGATAATAAAACGGTGCAGAAAATTATAGATCAATTGAAATCTTAATCAAATTATTATGCCACACTTAGATGGAAAAGGTCCTGAAGGAGAAGGGACAAAAACGGGAAGAGGACTAGGGCAGTGTTCTGAAGTAGATCAAAGCACCTTGATAGAGAAATTAGGGAAAGGCTTGGGGTTGAAACGTAAAAGTGGTTGTGGTAAAGGAAAAGGGAAAAGATTAAAAAGTGGTAAATCAATTTAAAAAAGGAGGTTGAAATGCCTGGATTAGATCGAAGAGGTCCGGAGGGTAAAGGTGCTCGTACCGGCAGAGGAATGGGACGATGTAATAGTAATCGTAAAATTGATTCTGAAAAAGAAGAGCAAGGTGAAAGCGTAGAAAGGGGGCGTGGTCGAGGACTTGGCTTTGGATCAGGGAGAAGACAAAGAGTTCGCCGTGGAAGAATGAATGATTAACGATCTGTTCTTTACATACCAAAAAATATCCTGATTAGTGAGAAGCACAAGACTCTAACACCACTGTGATTTTATGCGAATTGCGGTGGTAGATCTTGTGTTGTAGTATTCTTCTCATCGTTTTTTTCGATAGAAGAGGAATCAAATTTGGAAATATAAATAATGACTATTAATAAGTATTCCCTTTTGTTTTGGGATTAGTTTGACTTTTTGAAAACACATTTATATGAAACGTCTATGTCAAATTGATTTTGATACACAGGGCGATGATTATCATAGCGCGGTAATCCCGAGCTTTCGGGACCATAGGGCAACTAATAAACAAATTATAAACATATGAAAAAGAAAATTGCAGTTCCTGTTAAAGAAGGAGTTTTGGATGGACATTTTGGACATTGTTCACATTTTGCATTGGTTGATGTAGCAGATAATGCCATTATTGCTGAAGAATTAGTTGCTGCACCACCACATGAGCCAGGTTTGCTACCTCCATTTTTAGCTAATTTAGGGGTAACGGATGTAATAGCTGGAGGAATGGGAAATAGAGCCATTCAAATTTTTAATCAACACAATGTAAATGTGTTTGTTGGAGCACCTGTATTAGATGCTAAGGAATTGGTAAAAGGTTTTCTAAATGAAAGTTTAAGTTTTACTGCTAATTATTGCGATCACTAAAAATGGATAACAGATGTTTGGCTTGCCATTCCAAAACAGTGGATTTATTGCTTGATAAATTTAATCTTCAGGGGAAAGTCGCCAACGAATTTTCCTCAGAAGTAAATCATTTGTTGACAGATTTCAAGCATCTCTCCAATCCCTATTTGGCACTGTTGATTCATCGTTTGGCAAAAAATAAAATACAAAATAACGATTTGTATTCTGAGGAGAAAAAATACGCAAATGCAATTCTATTGTCGCAATATGCAAAATGGAATTCCTTTGTAAATCAGCAATCGGAGCCTTTACAAATAGCTTCAAAGCTAGCTGTGGTAGGAAATATTATTGATTATGGAGCACATAGTGTTCCTACAGATATCCCAAACAAAATAGAAGAACTTCTTGCACTTAATTTTGCCCTTGATGATAGAGTGCAGATGTTTGATGAAATCAAAAAGGCGAATTCTGTTATGTATTTAGGTGATAATGCAGGAGAAATAGTTTTTGATAAGCTTTTCATTCAACATTTAAATCATCCAAATATAACTTATGCAGTACGGGGAAATCCAATTATCAATGATGTGACTCTTGAAGATGCTGAGCAGGTTGGAATGCACAATGTTTGTAAACTGATTTCGAATGGTTACGATGCACCTTCAACTTTAGTGGATAATTGTTCTGCAAAATTTCAAGACTTGTTTAGTAAAGCAGATGTCGTGATTTCTAAAGGTCAAGGTAATTTTGAGGGGTTGCTAAATGAAAAAAGAGAATCGATTTATTTTATGCTCATGGCGAAATGTGACGTAATTGCAGAAATGTTGGGCGTACGTAAGGGTGATTTGATTATTACAAAAAAATAGGAAGGGAAATTATGGCATTTAAAATTGCAGTTGCGAGTGGCAAAGGGGGAACCGGGAAGACAACATTTGCAGTTAATTTATTTTCTTCAATCAATGAAAATTGGACAAGAAGTGTGCAGTTAGTTGATTGTGATGTGGAAGAGCCCAATGATCTTTTGTTTTTTCGGAATTTCTCGGTTAAGAGCGAGAAATTAACAGAGCAAGTAATTCCTGAAATTGATACTGCAAAATGCACATTCTGTAAAAAGTGTGAAGAGTATTGCGAGTTTAATGCTATTGTAATGATGCCTTCGGTGCAGTATGTTTCTGTAAATAAGGATTTGTGTCATTCTTGTGGAGCTTGTTTTGTGGCTTGTAAATATGATGCAATTCACGAAACAACAAATTCGATTGGAACAGTGACTAATTACAGTATTGGTAATGAGTTGAGTTTTATGGAAGGAAATTTGCGTGTTGGATCTCCATTACAAACTATGTTGATTAAAGATTTAAAAAAGAATTTAGTAGGCGAACATGATGTTTTGATTTACGATGCGCCTCCGGGTACAAGTTGTCCGGTAGTGGAAACTATTTCGGATGCTGATTTTGTGATTTTGGTAACAGAACCAACTCCATTTGGAGTCTATGATTTGAAGCTTACTGTTGATTTACTAAGAGAGGTGAAGAAACCTTTTGGAGTTTTTGTAAATAAAGCAGGATTAGGCGATTATGAGGTTTATGAATTTCTGAAAGCAGAAAATATTGATTTGCTAGGAGAAATTCCTTTTAGCAAAGCATATGCAAGTTTATATTCTAAGGGTAAAATTGTGCATTGTGTTCCACTTGAATTCGCAAAAGTATATTCGAAGGTGGTTGAATATTTGAAGAAATTGAATTAATAATATGAATGATATAACTATTCTTAGTGGCAAGGGAGGAACAGGAAAAACAAGTATTACAGCAGCTTTGGCCTCTATAATTGAAAATACTGTTTTCGTTGATGCGGATGTAGATGCAGCAGATCTTCACATTATTTTTCAACCAAAAAATAAAGAGACTCATGTATTTGAGGGAGCGTGGGTTGTTTCCATCGATAGCGATTTGTGTACCAATTGTGGTCTTTGCAAACAGCATTGCAAATTTGAGGCAATTCATTATAAACAGGGAGGAGGATTGCAAATTGATCCGTTTGCATGCGAAGGTTGTCGTTTGTGTGAGCGAATATGTCCCGTAAATGCGATTAGCTCGGAGCGAAGTAGTAACAATCATTGGTATGTCTCCGATACTCGTTTTGGCCCAATGGTTCATGCAAAAATGGGACCCGGGGAGGAAAATTCGGGGATGTTGGTGACTCAAATCCGAAAAAGCGCAAAAGAAATCGCTCAGAAAATTAATGCTGATTTTATAGTGAACGATGGGCCTCCAGGAATTGGATGTGCTGCAATTGCATCTATTACCGGAACCGATGCTGTAATTTTGGTTACAGAACCCAGTAAATCAGGATTTCATGATGTGGTTCGCTTGGTTGAGTTGGTGCAGTCTTTTCAAATACCGATGTATGCATTAATCAACAAATTTGATATCAATTTGGATATTACAAAGCAAATGGAGAGCTTTTTTACCAGTCAGGGCATTCAATTAATGGGAAAACTTCCCTTTTCCGAAGAAATGGTTTATTCGATGGTTGAGAAGAAAACAATTGTGGAGTACAATAAAGATTCTGAGATTGGTAAGATGCTATCGAAACTTTGGAAGAAAATAGCAGGTTCGGAACTAAAATTGGAACACTGAAATGATTGAGGGAGAGTATAAAATAAGACCTAGATACGACGAAGTTGACCAGATGGGCTATGTTTATCATGCAAATTACGTTAGCTATTGTCATCAGGCAAGAACGGAATTATTACGACAATTCGGAATTCACGATAAGGTGTTAGAAGATAATAGCATAATGCTTCCTGTAATTGAAATGAATTTAAAATATCTGAAACCAAATGGTTACGATGAAGAGTTGACCGTTAGAACTACAATAAAGGAATTGCCACGGGTTCGTTTCAAATTTGAATTTGTATTTGAAAATGAAAAAGGAGAGAAGACTTGTACTGCTACATCTACAGTTGTTTTTGTGGATAGTACAACACGTAAGCCATATCAAGTACCAGATATGATAATAAATGCCCTTAAAGCTGAATTTGAGATAGCAGTCTGAAAATATTCTTCATGTTTTTATAATTGGGGTTTCAACATGAAAAAACCGGACTTTTAGGTGATTAGCCTAAAGTCCGGTTTTGATTTATTGCTTAGTTACAGTAAGTTTTTTGCTGCTTTAACTGCATCATCAAAATTTGCAAAGATATTCTCTTCGCTTACTAAATGATGAATTTCGCTTTTACGTAAATCGCCCAATACTTCTGAATTTACACCCGATAAAATCACTCTGGTTTTTCTGTTTTCCAGATCTTTGATGATTTCGGTGAAATTTTTCAAGCCGGTAGTGTCCATAAATGGAACGTGACGCATTCGTATGATAAGAACTATGGTAGAACCTTTCAATTTACGAAGAGTCTCTTGGTATCTCTTGGCTGCTGCAAAAAAGAAAGGTCCGCTAATTTCATAAATTTCTATCCCCTTAGGAATTTGATTGTAATTCTGAATTTCATCTGAATCTGATTCATGTTGAAAAACGCCATTGATTTTTGACATTCGGTACATGAAAATTAAAGATGCTAAAACAATTCCCATTTCGATAGCGATCGTTAAATCGACTAAAACGGTTAAAAAGAAGGTGGTAAGTAAGACAATAATATCAAATCGAGATCCTTTTAGAATTGATTTGAAAGATCTCCACTCACTCATGTTGTATGATACCACAATCAAAATACCTGCTAAGCACGACATTGGAATCAATTTGGCCCATTGTCCAAACACCAGCATGATTAATAAAAGAGTAAGTGCGTGAATGATTCCTGCAACAGGAGTTCGTCCTCCATTTTTCACATTGGTTGCAGTTCTGGCAATAGCTCCGGTTGCAGGAATTCCACCGAATATTGGCGAAAACATATTGGCAACTCCCTGAGCTATTAATTCGGTATTCGAACGATGATTACCACCAATCATACCGTCGGCAACAACCGCGGATAATAAGGATTCTATAGCTCCTAGAATGGCAATGGTGATGGCTGGTTGAAAATAATTAGGAAGATTGGTCCAGTCAACAGTTGGCACCGAGAAGCTAAAAGTGTTGGGAATGCTTCCATAAACTGATTCGATGGTGTCAACTGGCATATCGAATATCTGTACAAGTCCAGTCATTGCGATAATGGCAATAAAGGATCCAGGTATTTTGGGAATCAATTTACCAGCGACTATGGTCAATAGAATT
>JBFFMG010000002.1:0-30387 GCA_041554215.1 Labilibaculum sp. | reverse complement strand
CCTAAATTCTGGTATTTAAAGTGGCTGGTAGTTTTTTGCAGCAAAGTTTACTTAGGTAAATCGAAAGGAGAATCTATCTGGAGCAACCGAAAACCGCTCCCATGAATGTTCTCAATGGATAAATTTGAATCTGGCTTTAGATACTTTCGGAGTTTAGTAATGTACACATCCATACTTCGGGTTGTGTAAAAGTTGTCGTCTCCCCAAATGGCTCTGAGTGCATTTTCACGAGGTAAAATTTGATTCATATTATCACAGAGTAAACTTAGTAATTCTGATTCTTTGGGAGAGAGTTTTTCATGCTGATTATTAAAAGTTAATGTTCGCAATACAGGATTGAAAGTGAATTTGCCGATTGTGTATTGTGTTACTTGTTCTTTGGTGACGTTGTTGTTTCTTGATAGAATGGCTTTGATCTTGTAAATTAACAGTTCAGAGTCGAATGGTTTTGTAATATAATCATCGGCACCTAATCGATACCCCTGAATGATATCTTCTTTAAGTGCTTTTGCGGTGAGAAATATGAGAGGGATAGCAGTATTAATTTGCTTTATTTTTTTTGCCAAAGTAAATCCATCCATCTCTGGCATCATTACATCTAGAATGCATAGATCATATTTCGCATTTTTAAAACTCAATAAGCCTTCTTTACCATTCTTGCATAGTACAACATCGAAATCGGAAATTTCAAGGTAGTTTTTCATGACAGCACCAAAATTGGGTTCGTCTTCAACTAATAATATTTTAATGATGTTTTTCATTTTTGCTTTTTAATGGAAGCATTAAATTGACAGTTGTTCCTTCGTTATGCCTACTTATGATATCGATTTGTCCATTGTGTTTTTCGATGATTAGTTTCACATAGCTTAATCCTAATCCAAATCCTTTTACGTTATGAATGTTTCCTGTTTCGGCTCTAAAGAATTTTTTGAATGCCTTTTTCTTGGTCTGTGCATTCATTCCAATTCCTAAATCCTTTATCCAAATATGGATTTTATTGTTCTGATTTTTAGTGCCAATTTCGATATCTGGTTTACTGACTGAATATTTTATCGAGTTATCGAGTAAGTTAAAAATAGCATTTAAGAAATGAACCTCATCGATATCTGCAAGATCGTTAATTGCTTGCAAATTGATATTCAAATTACCTCCTTTTTCATTTATTTGCAGCTGAATATGCTCGCCTGCTTTTTGAAGTATTTCGTTAACGTGATGGGTTTGCTGATTTATATCTAATTCATGTTTTCCAAATAAAGATAGTTGAAGAATATTTTCGACTTGTTTATTCATTCTAAAATTCTCATCCTTAATAATTGATGTGAAATATCTGATTCTTTCTGGTTGACCTATTATTTTGGGATTATTTATTGAATCGGAAGCTAAGGCAATAGTTGCTATTGGAGTTTTAAACTCATGTGTTATATTATTAATGAAGTCAGATTTGATATCACTAATTCGTTTTTGCTTTATAATGAAAAAAATCGCATTGATAAAAGTGAAAATTATAAATAGTGTAAAAATTGCTGATAGTATCAGTAGGGAAAAAATTGATTTGTAGATTAGATTGAATTGATCAGGAAATCGCAGGGCCAGCTTCTGATTGGATAAGAAAATGTCATTGGGAAATAAATTTATCTGATGATTTGATTCTATTAACTGGGAATTCAAACTGGAATTGGATGTGAGGACTATCTTATTTAATTTATCATCAAGGATTGCGTAATCGAAGTCGGTATCAATATCAAAACTATTTAAACTCTTTTTAATTTCGTTAGGTAAGTCTTCCTCGTTAATTCGATCCTTGATTGTTATGTCTTTAGAATTGAACTCATAGATTACCTTTTCAAAGATATTTTCGATTTGTTTTTCTTTGTTTTTTAATCTGATTATTGTATCGTTAGTGGTAACTTGTATATTAATATTAATGGAGGAGTCAATTTTGTTTTTTGGATGCCAAAAATTAATTTTTTGTGCTTTTGAGTTAGTGCCTGATACAATAAGATGTGTATCTGAATTAACTATATGATGCTGATTTACATTTAGTTTTTTCGAGGTTTTAACTCTAATGTGATGATCTTTTATGTGATTTTTCTCATCAATAAATTCTTTGATTTCATGAATTTCAAAATCACCGATTTTTGCACTATCGATGGAATTAAGACCTTTACTTATAAGAAAAACAGATTCTTTTTTTTCAAGATTGGTAACAATTGTGTGTAAAACTTTATTGATATTCGAATCAAAAGTCTGCTCCTGAATTTGAATGGCATTTTTGATCCAAAGAATTTGAACGCCTATAATCCCAATCAAAGAAATTGACATTAGGATTATTAAACTGGTGATTATTTTTTTACTCATTGAATTGTTTCTATAGCTATCTGAAGATACTATTCAAATATACAAAGAGCAAGTTTTACACTTGGTTAAAAACTTCCTAATAAGTCTTAAAGAAAAGTTAAAGCGTAAAAAAAATAGGACTATAAAAGTCCCATTTCCTTTACTCTAATTAAATCTTCGGGAGTATCTATCCCTATTGATTCATGTTCTGTTATTTCAGTTTGTATCCAGTAACCACTCTCGATCCAACGTAATTGCTCTAGTGATTCGGTTAATTCAAGACTACTTTGCTCTAGTTTGGTAACTTCCATTAATGCATCTAATCGGTAGGCATACATTCCAATATGCTTAAAGAATTCGTGTTTATTTTTCCATTCTTCATGATTTTCATCACGTACAAATGGAATTGGTGATCGGCTGAAATAAATGGCGCGATTATCTTTTGCGGTTACAACCTTTACTTTATTGGGATCAAAAATCTCATCCGAATTAGTGATTTTCTTTATTAATGTCGCAATTTGTGTGGAGGGATTGCTAAAGCAAGATTTTAGCAGGTTAATTTGTTCTGGTTGAATAAAAGGTTCATCTCCTTGAATGTTGATGACAACATCGAAATGAAGGTTTAATTGATCCGCTATATAGTTAGCGGCTTCGGCAATTCGATCGGTTCCACTTTGATGATTTGATGAAGTCATAACTACATTTCCGCCAAAGTTTTTTACAACTTCTTCTATTCTTTTATCATCGGTAGCAACATAAACATGATCAAGTGCTTTTGCAACTTGTTCATATACCTTTTGAATCATTGTTTTGCCGTTAATATCGGCCAAAGGTTTGCCTGGAAACCTAGTGGATGCATATCTTGCAGGTATAATTCCTAAGAATTTCATTTTCGTTTTATTTTGCAGGTTTAATTTAAGGGCAAAGTAAACAAAAATTCAGAACCTACTCCTAATTTACTACTTGCCATTATTTCTCCACCATGACCAGTTACAATTTTTTTAGCTATGGCTAATCCTAAGCCTGTACTGCTTTCATTTGCAGTTGTTTTAGCACTGGTTGTTCCAAATTCTGTAAATAAATTTTTGACTTCTTGTTCGGGAATACCTACCCCTTCGTCCCGAACCGAGATTTTAATATTGGTTTCATTTTTACTAATGCTTACCGAAATTGTAGTTTCAGGATTAGAATATTTAATTGCATTGCTTATCAGATTGTGCAGAACCTGCTCTATTTTATTCTTGTCAATTGAAATTAGAGCTATTCCTTCACTTGAACTAAAATTGATTTTAATATTCTTTTTCTTTGCGAAGACTTTGTTGATTTTGATGGTGATTGTAACTAGTTCTTCAATATCTTGTTTTTGCTTATTTAATTCAAGCTTTCCCAATTCAATTTTTGATATATCTAGTAATTCATTAATTAAATTTAAAGAGAATTGACTGCTATCTTTAATTAATTGCAGAAACTCAATTCGGTCTTTATCCGAGAAATCTGGATAAGAATCCAGAATTAAGCTAGAAAAGGACTTTATAGCTCCAATTGGATTTCTAAGATCGTGAGCTGCTATTCCTAAAAATCTTGATTTTTGTTCGTTAAGAACCTGTAGAGTATCATTTTGCTCTTCAAGTTTTCTTTTATGTGATTCCAATTCAGTATGATCATCCACAATTACTAAAATGTACTCTTTTCCATAGTATTGTATGTATCTTGTGGAATACAAAAAATGCTTGGTCTCCTTTTGTGCTTCAGAATAAAAATCTCTAGATAGCTTTCTTCTATTAGTAGGAACTTTTGCCGACATAGTTTGTAGAATATCTCTTTTGAGGATGCAATCTTTACAGTGAGAAGTTTCACCACACAAGGCATTTTCTTCTACGGCGAATTGGCAACCCAAGGCATTGCCGCATAAATTTCCAACAATGGTTTCTTCCCGTTTTTGAAAGAGTAGAGAAAATGATTCATTCATATTTTCAACACGCGCATTCTTATCCAAAATAAATAAGGCTGAAGTAATATTATCAAACAAAATATTTAAAAATTCATTTGATTCTTTAAGGTTTTTGAGGTTGATTGACATGGGAACACCTTTTTAATGTTGTGCAATTGTTTTAATTCCTACGTGGAATCCCGTAAAAGGATACTGAAAATTAACAATCTTTAATGATAATAATTAGGTAGAATTGCCGACTAAATCTAAAAAGTAGTAATTTTGTCAGGTAGCATGATAAAATTTCATGTTTTACATTTTGTTAACAATCAAATTAGACTTGTTTTTTGATGGATATACAAACAATAAAGCATCGTTTTTCAATTATTGGGAATACATATTCTTTAAATCGATCACTTGATATTGCTATTCAAGTTGCTCCAACTGATTTATCCGTTTTAATCACGGGAGAGAGTGGAACTGGAAAAGAAGTGTTTCCTCAGATAATACATCAGTTTAGTTCAAGGAAGCATGCTCCTTATATAGCAGTTAATTGTGGTGCCATTCCCGAAGGAACGATCGATTCGGAATTATTTGGTCACGAAAAAGGCGCATTTACTGGAGCTTTATCCGATCGGAAAGGATATTTTGAAGTTGCTAATAAAGGAACAATTTTTTTGGATGAAATTGGAGAATTGCCTTTATCAACGCAAGTTAGATTGTTACGTGTATTAGAAACAGGTGAATTTATAAAGGTTGGTTCATCAAGAGTTTTAAAATCGGATGTAAGGGTCGTTGCGGCAACAAATATAAATATACCGAAAGCTGTAAAGGAAGGAAAGTTTCGTGAGGATTTGTATTACCGTTTAAATACGGTACCTATTACCATGCCTCCACTTCGTGAGAGGCAAGAGGATATTTATCTTCTGTTTAGGAAATTTGCACAAGATTTTGCTGAAAAATATAGAATGCCACCCTTGCGACTCGACGCAGGAGCTCAACAATTATTGCGAGCTTATCGTTGGCCTGGGAATATTCGACAACTTAAAAATATTACCGAGCAAGTTTCAATTATCGAAAAAGAAAGGCAAATTGGAACAGATATACTCAAGGCTTATCTGCCCATGAATGATGAGCATATGTTGCCAGCTATTTATACCGATACTTCTAAAAAGGATCAGGCATTTTCGTCGGAAAGAGAAATTCTATATAAGGTTCTTTTTGATATGAAAAAGGATATGACCGATTTGAAAAAGCTGGTGTTTGAGTTGATGCAATCAAGTGGAGATTCATCTTCATTACAAAAGGATAATGCGAAATTGATTCGGAAATTGTATGAAGATCAGGAGATTGATATTCTACAACATCAGCCTTCTGCCCAAACATCAACGACTATTTCTTCCCCTAAAGATTCTGGCATAGAAGATACAGAAGAATTTGTTGAGGAGTCTTTGTCGCTTGAAGATAAGGAAGTTGAGCTGATCCGGAAAGCCTTGGATAAGCACAATGGGAAGCGTAAGTATGCTGCACAGGATTTAGGAATATCCGAGCGTACGTTGTATCGTAAAATCAAAGAATACGATATCAATTAATATTCACAATTTATTGTTATTTTTATTTTCCAAAATATGAATCTAATTAAAGTCTTGTTTTTAAGTTTTTGTGTTGCTTTTGTGGTAACAGCATGTAAAGTTTCCTATTCCTTTACAGGAGGAACACTTTCGCCTGAGGTGAAAACTTTTTCGGTACAATTTTTCCCCAATAGAGCGCCTTTGGTTAATCCTAATTTAAGTAATCAATTTACAGAGGCACTTAAAGAAAAATTCCGTGGGCAAACTACTTTGGATGAAATTGTAGATGGAGAAGGTCATTTGAATTTTGATGGTGAAATAACTGGATATAGAACCCAGGCGTTAGATGTTACGGCAAATGATATCTCGGCAACCAACCGATTGACAGTAACTATAAAAGTTCGTTTTGTAAATGAAATAGAGCCTGATAATGATTTTGATAAGAGCTTTACAGCATTTAGAGATTTTGATAGTACAAGTCAGTTAAGTGATGTGGAAGAAGGACTCGTAGAGGAGATTTTAGAGGATATTGTTGATGATATATATAATGCCGCGGTTGTAAACTGGTAAAAAATGGATGGAAGTTTATTGCAAAATTGGATAAAAAATCCAGGAGAAATGGATCGGAATAGTCATCGGGAATTAAAAAATCTGATTGACCAATATCCTTATTTTCAAACTGCGCATTTGCTTTTGCTGAAAAACTTGCATGATAACCACAGCATTCGCTTTAAGGAAGAATTGAGAAATTCTGCATTGTACATTCCAGATCGACGTCAGTTATTTTTATTGATTCAAGATCAAACTAAGATACAATGTCGCACCAAAAAAATCGAAAAATCAATTGTTATATCGGAAGAGCTCAAATCGGCTTCGAAAGAAGAATTAGAAGATGTTGAAGTAAAAGAGATTACTGATGTACCTATTGAAGAAAAACAATTTGTTTCTGAAACTGAGCCTTTAGAATTAGATAAATTAATTGATTTTTCTGATGAGTCAGAGCTTGTAAATTCACCTGTTTATTTGGAAGAAAGTTTTGATGAATCCGAAGTTTTGAAAGCTGCGAAGGATGAAATTTTGGAATTCACTGATTTTGGAGATAAAAAAGAGGATGCAGCAGATAAGGTAGGGAAACAGCAAAAAGAAAAACAGTTGAGCGATTCAGAATTATTGGTGGCTGCAACAGAGGTTTATCATATTGGTTTTGGTGGTAATTTATATACTTTATCGGATGAGCCTAAAGAAAAAGAAGTTGAGCCAACGAAGAATGAAAATCATTCTTTTACTGATTGGATGACGGTCGTTGACAAAAAGGAACGTGAAGTTGAAAGTTTGAATCCTGAGAAGGAAAAAGTGAAAAAAGGAAATAATCTTATTGATAACTTTATTCAAAATGAACCAAGAATCAATAGGAGTATTAAAGTAGTTGAGAAGCAAGAAGATATTTCATTGGGGAGTTTAGAGGATAAAGATGGTTTTATTAGTGAAACTTTAGCCTCTATATACGTGAAACAGAAACTATTTGATAAGGCGATTGCTGTTTATGACAAATTAGTGTTGAAAAATCCCGAAAAAAACCTTTACTTTGCGAGTCAGATTGAAATAATAGAAAAATTAAAAAACAGTAAATAAATAAGTATGTATCACTTTATAATTATTTTGACCCTTATTGTTTGTGCGCTTTTAGTGTTAATCGTATTAGTGCAGAACTCAAAGGGAGGAGGATTAGCTTCTAACTTTTCATCTTCGAACCAAATCATGGGAGTTAAGAAGACAACTGATTTCCTTGAAAAAGCAACCTGGGTTTTAGCCGGAAGTTTATTATTTCTTTGCCTTGCTGCAGCAATGAGCATTAATCGTGGTGAAGTAGAAGGTCAGAAGTCACAAATTGAGCAGCAATTACAGGAAACTGAAACTGCTACTGAGGTTCCAACTTTCCCAACAGAAGCTCCTTCTACAGAAGAGGATACAGCAAAATAAGAAAATAAAAATATCATTGATATAAATAAATGTCAGTATGTCATATCATACTGACATTTTTTTGTGCGTTTATCTTTCTGTTATTCATTATATTTATTTAGTCTCTAGTGAGATATGATTAAGTTGCTTGTTCTTTTTATCTAGATGATTATAAAATAGAGTTGGATCTCGGAAATATTGTCAATGTATTTCCTTTGGCATAGATTGTGAAAGAGAATAAGTCGTTATTTGTAAATAAAAACTTTAAATATTTTGAAAATGGCAAACTTAAAAGGTAGAATTCTTGCAGGAAAAATTTTAGTTGAAGCTATACCCGCTGAAGAAAAAACTGCAAGTGGTATCATTATTCCGGATGCTGCAAAAGAAAAACCAATGCAAGGTAAAGTAGTATTGGTGGGTTCTGATAAGAAAGATGAGCCTATGGAATTAAAAGTTGGAGATACCGTTTTTTATGGAAAATATTCAGGGACAGAATTAGTCATCGATGGAGATGATTTTCTTTTAATGTCTCAGACGGACGTTTTGTACATTGCATAAGTAACCACACAAATTTCAAAATTAAGTAAGAAATGGCTAAAGAAATTAAATTTAATATAGAAGCTCGCGATCTTTTAAAAAAGGGTGTTGATGAGTTGGCGAATGCAGTAAAAGTAACTTTAGGACCTAAGGGTAGAAATGTTGTGATCGATCGCAAGTTTGGTTCTCCTCAAATTACCAAGGATGGAGTTACCGTTGCTAAAGAAATTGAATTGTCTGACTCAGCAGCAAATATGGGAGCTCAGATGGTTAAAGAAGTGGCTTCGAAAACGGGTGATGATGCTGGTGATGGAACTACAACGGCTACTGTTTTGGCTCAATCTATCATTAATGTTGGATTAAAGAATGTTACTGCTGGTGCTAATCCAATGGATTTGAAGCGTGGTATTGACATTGCTGTTGCAGCTGTTGTTGCCAACATTAAAGAACAAGCTCAGGAGGTTGGTGACAATTTCGATAAGATTAAGCAGGTTGCTAAAATCTCTGCAAATAACGACGAGACAATTGGTGCTTTGATTGCAGAAGCAATGGAAAAAGTGAAAAAAGAAGGTGTAATTACTGTTGAAGAAGCAAAAGGAACCGAAACTTACGTGAAAGTGGTAGAAGGTATGCAATTCGATCGCGGATACATTTCTCCATATTTTATTACTGATGCAGAAAAAATGGAAGCTGATTTAGAGAATCCATTTATTTTATTGTACGACAAGAAAATTTCTACAATGAAAGAATTGATGCCAGTTCTTGAACCTGTAGCTCAATCTGGTCGTCCGTTGATGATTATTGCAGAAGATGTAGAGGGTGAAGCTTTAGCTACTTTGGTTGTTAATCGTTTAAGAGGTTCGTTAAAGGTTGCTGCTGTTAAAGCTCCAGGTTTTGGTGATAGAAGAAAAGAAATGTTGGAAGACATCGCGATTCTTACTGGTGGTATTGTTATTTCTGAGGAAAAAGGAATGAAATTGGAGCAAGCAACTATTGAGATGCTTGGTCAATCGGAAAAAATTACCATTGATAAAGAAAATACAACAATTGTAAATGGAAGTGGAGATAAAGATGGTATTGTTGCTCGTGTGGCTCAAATTAAAACTTTAATCGAGAACTCAACTTCTGATTACGACAAAGAAAAACTTCAGGAAAGATTGGCAAAATTAGCTGGTGGTGTTGCCGTTCTTTATGTGGGAGCAGCTTCTGAAGTTGAAATGAAGGAGAAAAAAGATCGTGTTGATGATGCATTGAGTGCTACTCGCGCTGCTGTTGAAGAAGGAATTGTTCCTGGTGGAGGTGTAGCATACATTCGCTCTATTGCTGCTTTAGAAAACCTTAAAGGTGAAAATGAGGACGAAACAACAGGGATCGAAATTATAAAACGTGCAATCGAAGAGCCATTGCGTCAGATTGTTTTTAATGCTGGTGGCGAAGGTGCTGTTGTGGTTGATAAGGTGAGAGCAGGAAAAGGCGATTTTGGTTACAATGCACGTACTGGAGAATATCAGAATTTATTTGAAACAGGTGTTATTGATCCTGCTAAAGTTTCTCGTGTAGCTCTGGAAAATGCAGCTTCAATCGCTGGGATGTTCTTAACTACTGAATGTGTTTTAATTGATATTAAGGAAGAAGCTCCTGCTATGCCAATGGGTGGCGGAATGGGTGGCGGAATGCCTGGAATGATGTAATCATTTGCAATGAAAATATAGAAGGCGGCCATTTGGCCGCCTTTTTTGTTTTGGTTAGTTACGAATCGACAAAGGTGGCAATAGAATGTTTTCTTTTATTAGTTGCTTGTTCAATTTTTTACTCATGCTTTTGTAAATTGTGGTGGAGTCATCCCATTGTGTACCCGACGAATAAATTTTTCCAACCCATACAGGTTGCATGCTATTCATATCAATTAAGTAGGCTTGAAATACAGCTTTTGGGCTTTCTGATTTTCGAATATAACCGGATTTGCTAATTCTTTCACTAACCTTATAATAGTACTCCGTTTCATTTATCAGAAGAATGGCTTCAGTTTCACATTCGAGTACCGTTGAAATAAACTCATTGTAATTAACATCAATATTTACCTTGAATTTATCTTTTGATGAAGTGATTAATGTTCTTGGATTAGATATTTCATTTTTAAGAGCATTCTCCATATGCCTTCTGTTATCCATTGCTTTCAAATTGTTAATATTATCTCGGAAATATTTATCGTAAGTTTCTTCATTTAATGTTTTAATATCTATTTCATTAAAAACAGTAAGAATAAATATTTTTTGATATTCTTCACTAGGTTTTTCTATGTTTTGAAAAGATACATACGAACTCGCACATCCACTTAAAAGGATGGAAACACATACAATTAGCAGGTTTTTCATGTTTTTAGTTATTATGAGACCAAACAAAATTCATTGTATATATGACACTTGCCTAGTGGGATACACGTATTCTTTATTTTATTTTTTCTTTTGACTATTAAAATAGTTGCACAACTACAAAAATAGTCATAGATTAGCATCATGAAAGAATTAACAAAGGCGGAAGAACAAATTATGCAATATTTATGGAAGCTTGAAAAGGCTTTCCTTAAGGATATTATTGAGGAATTTCCACATCCAAGACCGGCATACACTACCATATCAACTGTAGTAAGGGTTTTGGTAAAAAAGGAAATAATCGGTTTTACAACTTATGGGAAAGTAAATCAGTACTATCCATTAATATCTAAAAGTGCTTACACTCGTGAATTTATGAAAGGAGTAATGAAGAGTTTCTTTAACGATTCTGTTGGAGGATTCACTTCCTTTTTTGCCCGAGAACAAAATTTGTCACTTTCGGAATTGGAAGAGATGAGATCACTAATTGAGGAACAAATTCATAATAAGAAAGAAAATGGCTGAGTTTGGTATTTATTTGCTGGAATGCAGTATTTGCTTGGCTGGTTTTTATCTTCTGTACAAATTATTTTTGTCTGGAGATACTTTTGCCAATCGAAACAGATATTACCTTTTGTTTGTTACATTTCTTTCTTTGATTATACCTCTGTTAAGTTTTTCACTACAGACTGAAAATTTTTCTGCAGCCAATAAATTTGTATGGGAATTTGAACAGTCGTTTCAAACAAAGATTTTAAAGTCAAATGATTCGGAATCGAGAGTATCTTTGTTCTCAATGATTTCTTTTCTGTGGATTTTGTATCTTTTTGGAGTCTCAGTTTCTCTTTTCCGAATTGTAAAACATGTATTTCATCTTGTTAAACTAATAAAAGCCAATGAAATAAGAATTCAGAATGGTCTAAAAATAGTATTCGTAAACGAAAATTCTTCGCCGTATTCTTTCTTTGGATACATATTTTTGAATCAACAACTACTACCTGAATCGGAACAAGAACATGTTCTTTTGCACGAATCCATACATGCCAAACAGTATCATTCTCTCGATTTATTATTTGTTGAGTTTGTGAAAATGGTTTTATGGTTTAATCCTTTCATTTATTTAGTCAATCGATCATTGATCGAAATGCATGAATACTTGGCCGACAGGGAATGTTTAAATGAAGGAATTGACAAGCAGAATTATCAAACTTCACTTCTGCGAAATGTAGAACGTCAAATGATGTTTGCTTTAACCAGTTCTTTTAATTCATCATTAACATTAAAAAGAATTAAAATGATAAAAAAAATAAATACATCTCAATTAGCACATTTTAAAATTGTTCTGGTTATTCCGGTACTACTAATTAGTTTATTGAGTTTTAGTTTTTCAGAATCAACACCACAGTTATTAGAAGGTAATTTCGATAGTTTTTACCCTTCAGAACCATTCGGATTCCCTCTAAAATCAGGGGAGAAAGTTTATATTTCTACCAGTTATGGCGAAAGAATTCATCCAATTACCAAAAAGAAAGCATTTCACAAAGGGATGGACATTGCTGCACCTATGGGAACTTCAATTCTTTCTGTTTCGGATGGGGTTGTTGCCAAAGTGAACATTCAATTTGTTCAAGGTAAAGGATATGGTCGGTTTGTAGTTATCGATCATCCGAATGGCTTTTCAAGTTTGTATTCTCAGATGGATTCTTACTCGGTAAAAGAAGGTGAACAGGTATCGAAAGGAGATCTTATAGGAACAATTGGAACCTCTGGGATGACTACTGGTCCTCATTTACATTTTGAACTTAAAAAGGACGGGAAGATTGTTGATCCAGCGGATTTTTTTCAAAAAGATTTATCTGCGTATACAAAATAGAAAAAAAGGGGATCGTTTGATCCCCTTATCTTTTACTCTTTTCGATTTTTTCCATAATGATTTCCTGAACCGGACGATTTTCAATTTTTGAATCCAGCCATGAAATGATATCCAGATATAGAAAAGCTCTCTTTTCAAAAGGATCATTCACCCATTTTTGCAAATCAATTCTTGATTTTTTTAATTCGTCTTTTAATTGATCAGGACTAATGGAGCTAAGTTTCCGCAAGAACCGGAGGATGTATTTTTGAACTTCCTGTAAATCTTCCATTTTTGCCAAAAAACGATAGGTTGATCGTATTTGATATTCCAAAAGTTCTGTATTCTCGAGCTCGTAATGGCTAATCAAATTTAAAATTCTGCCAAAGCAATGAATGTCGCCTCTTAGTGTGGTATCTCTCACATCAGAAATTCGATTCAAATATTTAATTGCTTCCTTATATTGGCCGTTCCCAAAGTATAAACATGCGATTTTATAGTAGAACACCAGAGCTCGGTGATTGTCCATCCCAAATTTATTTTCTTCTAGGAAATTTTCAATTTTTGGAATTAAGTGAGTTCCCTTATTAAAAGTTCCATCCATAAAATGCCGGTTGATACGGTGCATGTAAAGAAACATGTGCAGCAGGATATTTAAATTTGAATTGTGAAGAAATTGCTCTTCATTTTCCAATTTTCGCAATAAACGCAGGTTCTTTTTAAATTTAGTAACATGGTTTGTATAAAATAGAGCTACCAATACATTGTTGAGTCCTTTCAAATACAAATCGGTATGAATTTGAATCATTTCCGGATTTGTTTGGAAGAGATCAACCCATTTTTGTGCGTATTTGTAGCACATTAAGAAATCCTGAACAATTAAATAGTACCAAACATAGGATTGAAACAGGTATAATTTTTCAAAGAAACTTAAAGTTTGAATATCATATGGATGCAGGTTGGTGTTAAAAAATTCTTTTACCATCAGCAAATCTTTCTCGTTTCGCACATATCCTACTTTAAGATATAAGCCATAAAGTCGAATAGACATGTTCGAGAAAAACACAACGCCATCCATTATTTTACAAATTTCGGTTGCTTCCCGAGTAATTTCTTCGGCTCTGTTTTCAATACTTTTAGTAACGTATTGCGATTCTATTAACTTCTCGAATTGTATTACCTCAAATACCAGAATATTTTTTTTATTCTTCCAAGCCAAAGCTTTTGTTTTGTCTAGTATTCTTAAACTTTGCTGATACAAGCCTTTATTATATAAAACTTTTGCATGATCGATTTGCTCACGAATACTTATACTGATATCATGATTAATTTGAGTTAACCTTAAGCTTGTAAGTAGTTGCTTGTACAAGTGGGCTTTTAAATTAGGAAGCTGAGATTGCTTAATATCTTTTGCTTTTTTTAAAATAATGGTCTCATTGTACTCATCCATTTTATCCAAAACATCAAAAAGTTGTAAGAATTTAGTTTCCTTTTCGCTGCTAATTCTATTCGCGTACAACTTAAAATTTCGCTTCTCAGATTTCGAAATCGATTTAATTAATTGAAACAGAGGGTCTATTTGTTGTTTAGGCATTGTAAAGGATGTGTAAGTTAACTGCTTGGTATACAGTATTGATTTTAGTTTTCATTTTGCTTGAACTTCGTAGTTTCTAGTAAAAAAAGATTTTCTTAAACTCAATTCATGAGCTACATTTGAATCATCAAATCAAGAGAATGATTCAGTAAAGCAATCTTGAAACGGAATATGAACACAATAAATCTGTTATCAAAATTAACAAAATCCGAGAAACTTGAAACAGTTAACGGATTAAATCAAGCTCTTGAATGTATTGGAGTCGATCAAATTAGTAAAGATCTTAGCCGAAATCAGGCTATTGAAATTGGAAATGTGATTGTTGATAAATTTGCAGGTGTAATGAATTTAACCAAATTGGTTGAATCGATAAAAGAAGTGGTTTCAATTGAAGAATTGGAAGCATTTAAAAATGAAATATCAGGCAAATTAAATTCGGTTGCTATTAATTCAGCAAAAACTTCAATTCAGCAGAAACGTTTGGCTACTTTGAAAAGTAGTTTTGAGGAAGTTTCTGGTGACAATGTACTTTGAAAAACCATTTGTAGTTGTTAATTCAATTGCAATCTTTTAGAGAGTTAGTAACACTATCCCCCTTGTGTTATTAATGATCTAACTATTAACCAAACATGAAGAATACTAAGTTGTGATGGTTTCGTGAGGAAATGAACGATTTCTTTTTGGCTTGTTAGTAAATATTTACGAATGATCCAATCCGTTAGAATTAGTAGTTTAAAAGTAAGTTAGGTGTGATTATACTTTTTTTGAGAAACATTCCATACTTAATCGGATCTCTTAGATTCTTCTTGTTATTATTTAGACCATCTTTTTGATTATGTTTTAATATTTAGTTGTGATAACCGGACGGGATTCTTCTTGTCCGGTTTTTTTGAATTTACTGAATAGACGTTTATTGTTAAATAGTTATTTTAAAATACAAACGTATTGAAGTAGGAACTGTTTCGTTATAGATACTTATGGAATTGATTTGATTCAAAGGTATTTTTTCGTAAGATTCGTAGGTTATGTTGTTACGATCAAGGATGTTATGAAATAAAATACCCACTTCACATTTGGTTTTTTTAGGATTAAATTTGTAAATAAGCGCAGCATCAAGTCTTGTGTAATCAGGCTCTGCAGCAATTTTATTTCGGGCTGAGTAAATTGGAAATCCTGAACCATATATATAATTAGCCGAGATGTAAAATGGCTTTAAAGCCAGTAAACCTGCTGTTTTTATTTCATGACGTTGATCATGTAATGCTCGTTGATATTCGTTGGAATTGAAATAATCGAATTTTTCAAGAGTTTTGCTGAGCGTATATGAAACCCATAAGGTATGATCGCCAATGTCTTTTTTTACAAAAACATCTAATCCATAACTTTTACTTTTTCCCAAAGATACATTCCCTTCTTGTCGATATTTATAATATCGTGTATGCCCGTCGGTTTTTTTGTAATATCCTTCAACACTAAGTGTGAAGCCATTGTTATTGTATGATCCTCCAGCAACATGATGAACCGATTCCAATACAGGAATGTCAATTTCATTAGCGCCAACCCAAATGTAACGATAGTCACCACTTTCGCTAACAACAGAGCTTTTCGTTATAAACTGTTTGTACAAACCCCAAGCGCCATTTATGGAAATATATTCAGAAAGTTTCTTACTAAGGGAAATTCGAGGCTCCCAGTAAACTTTCTTCAGATTAATTGGATAATTGGCTAGGAATCCGGCTTTTATTGATACACCATTACTGATGTTTAGGTTGTTTTGAAAATAGTAGCTAATTCTGTCGGCTCTCGATTTTATATGCAAGATGTTAATATCTAAAGAGTCTTCTATTAAATTTACTTCGTTGTTGATGTAATTGATCCCCGTTTCGAAATTCTGATCTTCAGCAAATACAAATGAATTTTTTAGTGTTGCCTTATATTCTAAAATATGGTTTTTGGAACGGTCATCTCGTCTGAAAAATTCTTCGTTGGTACGGAGTCTGGAAATGGATACTACATCACTTGTTTTGGTTTCCAATTCGGATCTTGAAACCGATAACGAAGAGGTATTTCCATTGCGCCATACTTTTCCATAATTAATTGAGCCTCCAAATTGATTGTTGCCTTCGAATTTGTGTTTTTTTGCGTTGGTATACGATTCAGTGGTGATGTCGTATGAATATCGATCTTCACCAGTCATCATACTTACCGATAAATTATCTCCGTTCTCCCAATTGGTAGTGAATTTAAAGTTAAAATCATGGAATTTATAATCAGGAGCTACATCCAAATCAATTAACGACGAAACATCAGCTCCTTGTCCTAAACCTTGCCCTGAAAGGCCCAAATTAGAGGAGGCGTATTTAATTTTCTCATTTTTAAAAAGATTGTAATAGGTTTGCCGGAAAGCTACTAAAAGAGAGGATTGTTTGCCAATAGGCTGTTCGTAGGAACCACTTGCCGTAATATTATTTAGTGTTAGATTCAAAGTAGGTTTAAGACGACTGCCATTTTTGCCGGTAATGTGAACAATTCCACCAACCCGATCTCCATATCTGGCATCAAAACCACCCTTTAAAACTTCAATGTTTTTTACAACTAATGGATTAACTGCTCCAATATCATCGTAGAAATTTTTTAATCCCCAAAGTGTAATGTTGTCGAAGAGTACTTGACTTTCACCTTCGTACGATCCCCAAATTATCAAATCATTATTTTGTTCTCCAGCAGCAAGAATACCAGGTTGTAATCGAAGTAATTCAAAAACTGAATTGTCGTTATTGGTTGGTAAAAAACCTGCTATTTTATGGTTTAATTTTAAATTTCCTGCTTGATTGCCCATTTTAATAAATGTCTGAACAATTTTATCGGTAACTGTAATTTCAGGTAAGTCGGTACTGGCAGGTCTAAGATAAATGTTTTGGTTTGCTCCTTGATTAACAAGTGTATCGTGGAAAAAATACCCTAAATGGGAAGCTAAAACTCTAAATGTACTGTCTATTTCTGAAGTAAAAGAAAAATTTCCCCGTTCATCGGTAGCCATTGGCGAATCGTTAATGGTGAGATGAGAAAAAGGGAGAGGTTCCAAGCTTTCTATGTCGAGAATTTGTCCGAAAATACGATATTGAGTCATTTTCTCTTCAGGGAAAATTAAAAACACATTATTCGATTTTTGGTAATTAAGAGGAAGCTTTCGCAGAAGAAAGTCTATTGTTTTATCTTTTGAAGAAAAAGACTTGTCTATACTTACTGTATAGTTAGCAAGTAAATCATTGTTAAAAGAAAGTTGAAAATCATATTGATCCCTTAGCTCAATCAATACTTCGCTCAAAGCCTTTTTTTGTGCACTAACTATTATTTTTTGAGCAGAAATATTTGAAAAAACCAATCCTAATAGGAATAAGATGATGAGTCGTTTCACTTATTGGGCATTAGAAGTTATGATGTAATTATTGTTAGGACCTTTTGTAAATTTTAATCCAAGTGGCATGCAAACAGTATGTAATGCCATCTCTACAGATTTCTCTTTACCAAACTTCCCAGTATAAATTAAATCAAAGTTACCCTTTTCTACAATATTAATATTGTATTGTAGCTCAATTTCTTCAAAAACAAGTGGTAAAGGTGTTTTGGTAAACAGAAACAAATTATTGCGCCAAGATATCTTATCTTCAGTGTTTTGGCATTTTTTGAGTTCTATTTTTCCATTTTTAGTAACATAGGCATGGTCGTTAGGCAACAAAAGAATTTTGTCTGAGGTTAAAGTAGAAACAACTTTAACTTTTCCGGTATAACAAGTTACCTTGTATTGATTTCCTCTTGCATAAATATTAAAGCTTGTACCTAAAATATAGGTTTTCCCGTAATTAGAGGCTATCTCGAATTTACTTCCTTTTTTAATTTCAAAGAATGCTTCTCCTTCGAATTTCACTTTTCTCGAAAATTGCCACCAATATGGTTGGTATGATATGCTTGAGTTTGCGTTTAAATCAACTATTGATTGATCGGGTAAGTTTACACTTAAATGTTCCCCTTTTGGACAATGAATAGTTTTTGTGTAAAGATTGATAAAACCGGTGAATCCCAAAAGTAATAGAATACAAGCCGCTGCAGCATATTTCACCCAGCGTAACTTTATCATCTTGGTAGGAGTTTTTGGAGCAGAAGTTTTCTTCGAGAGCTCTTTCCAAACATCCTCTTTGGATTTAGAATAAGTGACTTCGATTTTCGGTAGTGAATTTAGAAAATCCATATCCGGGTTGAGTTCGTTATGTTGGTTGTCTTTTTTCATTTATCTTCCTAATGCATTTCGTAAAAACGAAAGTGCGTATGACATTCTTTTTTCAACAGCTTTTACGCTTAGTTCTAATCGATCGGCAATTTCCTGGTATTTTAAACCTTCCATTCTGCTCATTAAAAAAACAGTTCGTTGTTTTTCTGAGAGTTCTTCAAGTGCCGTTTCATATTTTGTTGCTAATTCTTTATAAGCTAACTGATCTTCTGGTGAGTGATTGTCGATAGCTGGTTCCAATTTCACTAAGTATTTTTGGGCTACTTTTTCTCTCCTATATTTACTGATAAAAAGATCGCTTGCAATTTTGTAGAGTAGAGAACGTAAGGGTTTTTCGTCGAATTCTAGATTTTTCTCCCACAATTTCATGAAACTATCTTGCGCAATATCAGTGGCCAGTTCTTCATCCCGGGAACGGTAGTAAATGTAGTTCCGGATTGAATCGAAATGGTTGTCAAATAAGAGTTTAAATTCTTCCTGTGTCAAGGCTAGAGGATTGGTTTAAGGTAAAAATAAACTTTTTCGGTGAATTTGGTGCAGAGGATGATTGCAATACTCTGCACCAGTTTCAGTTTTTATTGATTCAAATCTACTATTTGTCCCTAAGTCTTAGGTGTATTCCAATTTCAATTTCTTCTGTTACTGTTTCGCCGGCATCATTAATGTATGTGTAAGTTGCTATGTTATCACATTCTCCGTCACCATAATCAAGTCTTGCAAATTCAATTTGATTCTGAGTAAAAATTACCAATCCACTAACAATTACACGACAGGTTCCAATTCTTACCAATGGATTTTCAGCATCAATTGTTTTCGAATATTCATTCTGCTCTGAATCTACACAGGTAATAGAACCTCTAATTTCAATTCTATCGTCGCTTACATCCCATTTTGTATCCAATCCTGATACCCATTCCTTGGTTCTATTTTCCGAACGGAAAAGAGTAGTTTCATCAGGGAAGGTGAATGTTAATTCGCTAGTATATGCAAACATTTTTGAGACACCTCTTTCTCCAGTATATTCAATACGTTTCCATCCATCAATGGCAATACCATCAATTACTAAATCGAGAGTAATTTCACGAACGGCACCATCTGTACAAGGAGCAGCAGTTAAAACAATTACAATAGTTCCACTAATAACACGACCGTTGTTCAGAACTGTTGAGTCGCCATAATTAATTGTAATTGTCATTGGGAAACGACTTTCTTCACCAAATTCTACTGATATATCAGGCAATTGATCGGTTTTGTATCGCTTCCAAAGGTTTAAGAATTGACAGTAACGGTCAGCAACTGCACATTTGGTAGAGCTTGTAGCTTCGTCAAAATCAGCTTGAGCAAATGAGAATAAATCAGCTTCATAGTCAATGGCTTCCATAACATTTTCAGTTGCCTCTTCCGATGCAACAACAGTCTTAACCGTGTTGTTCAATTCAACCTGATCTTCGTTTAATACATCAATTACATCCTCGCTTTTATCACAAGAGAAAAATATAACTGCTAAACTTACTAATAGTAAAAAAGAAAACTTTTTCATGATTCTAAATTTTTTTATGATTTTACATTTAAGTTTTATGAGCTCGCTTACTTCTGAACCGTGAAATGGAAAAGTTACCCTACTAAGAAGTAGATGTTTTTTCATTTTTTGTGAAAGTTTTTATTGATCGTGTTTTGAAGAGCTAATTTTATAGTGTATAGCTTGGCTTTTGTATTGTTGTTATGGTTTAAATATTCTCTTATTTTCATCAATACCAAATTCTTATTATTCCAATGATTTGAATATCTTTGCGGATTCAGTTAGGAATTTATAATCGCGGATTAAGAATAGATAAAAAAGCTTTTCGTAATTTGTAATTTACAATTCGTAATTCATTCCCGATAGCTATCGGGATCGTAATTGATAATTCTTAAATAATAAGATGAAGAACATACGTAATTTTTGTATCATAGCCCATATCGACCACGGGAAAAGTACTTTGGCCGACCGCTTGTTGGATGTTACCCACACCATTACCGATCGTGAGAAACAAGCTCAGGTATTGGATGATATGGATTTAGAACGCGAACGTGGAATTACCATTAAGAGTCATGCAATCCAAATGGATTATGAGCAAGATGGTGAGAAGTACGTATTAAATTTAATTGACACTCCTGGTCACGTTGATTTTTCTTATGAAGTTTCAAGATCGATTGCTGCTTGTGAAGGCGCACTGCTGATTGTTGACGCAACACAAGGAATTCAGGCTCAAACCATTTCAAATCTGTATTTAGCAATTGAGAATGATTTAGAGATTATTCCAATTTTAAATAAAATAGATTTACCCAATGCAAATCCTGAAGATGTAAAAGATCAGATTGTGGATTTGTTAGGTTGTGATATAGATGATATTCTTTCGGCGAGTGGGAAAACCGGTGAAGGAGTACCTGAAATTTTGGAGGCTATTGTATCACGCGTTCCTGCACCTACAGGCGATCCTGATGCTCCTCTGCAAGCGCTTATTTTCGATTCAGAATTTAATTCATTTAGAGGAATTGTTGCTTATATCCGCGTGATGAATGGGGAAATAAAGAAAGGCGACACGGTTAAATTTGTAAATACAAAAAAAGAATATCAAGCTGATGAGATTGGCGTATTGAGGTTAATACAGGAGCCAAGAGCATCTCTTAAAACGGGTGATGTTGGGTATATTATTTCAGGTATTAAAACTTCAACCGAAGTTAAAGTTGGAGATACCATAACACACAAAGAAAAACCATGTAAGGAAGGAATTGATGGTTTTGCTGAAGTGAAACCAATGGTATTTGCCGGGGTTTATCCTATCGATTCGGAGGATTATGAAGATTTGCGTGCATCGATGGAAAAATTAAGATTGAATGATGCTTCGCTTACTTTTGAGCCGGAATCATCAATGGCGCTTGGTTTTGGTTTCCGTTGTGGATTTTTGGGAATGTTACATATGGAAATTATTCAGGAGCGTTTGGATCGTGAATTCGATATGAACGTAATTACTACGGTTCCTAACGTTTCGTATGTTGCTCACACCAAAAAGGGCGATAAATTCGAAATGCACAATCCGTCGGATATGCCGGATCCTAATTCATTGGATTTTATCGAGGAGCCATTTATTAGAGCACAAATTATTACCAAGTCGGAATATACTGGGTCTATTATGAATCTTTGCATGAGCAAACGAGGAGTGATGACCAATCAGCAATACTTAACCAGTGATCGTGTGGAGTTAACCTACGAAATGCCATTGGGAGAGATTGTGTTCGATTTTTACGATAAGCTAAAAAGTATTTCAAAAGGATACGCTTCTTTCGATTATTTTTTAATTGGTGTTCGACCAGCTAAATTGGTGAAGTTGGATATTCTTTTGAATGGTGAAGGAGTGGATGCTTTGTCAACTTTAATTCACTTCGATAATGCTCAGTCGTTTGGTCGACGCATGTGCGAGAAATTGAAGGAATTAATTCCTCGTCAGCAATTTGATATCGCCATTCAGGGAGCAATTGGAGCCAAAATTATTTCTCGTGAAACCGTAAAAGCCGTTCGTAAAGATGTTACTGCAAAATGTTATGGTGGTGATATCACGCGTAAGCGTAAACTTTTGGAGAAACAAAAGAAGGGAAAGAAAAAGATGAAACAGATTGGAAATGTGGAGGTTCCTCAAAAAGCTTTCCTTGCTGTTTTGAAACTGGACTAAACGATTATGAGTTATGAGTTGCGAAACTCAGCTAATCTTCATAATCATTCTGACTTATTTAAAATATGATAGTAGAAGCTGTTCGGATATTCCGAACAGTTTTTTTTGTGTAAATACGTTTTGTTTTTAGAGATTCTTAGCAAGGAATTTTTGACCTTTCGACTTTTCAAACTTATTTTTTTTAACCTTTCCTTAACTCTTTTTAGCTAAAGCTTAACTGCCTTTCATTTAGGAGTATCGTAATTTTGATTGTAGAAAATATTAATCCAACTTAAAATAAAAAATACATGAAAAAATTATCACTTTACTTATTACTAGTTTGTTTTGCGGTATTTGCGACTCAGACTTCTTGGGCTCAAGAGAAGAAAGAGAAAGATGAAAAACATGAAGTACATGTAAAGGTTAAAGTTATTGAAGATGGCAAAGAAACAATTATCGATACTGTTTTTTATGATGCTGATGGTCATGAAAAAATGATTGAAATGATGGAGTTAAAGGGAATGTCCGATTCTTTGATGAAAAAGCATCATGTTTGGGTTTCTGCTGATGAGGGCTATAATAAAGGAAAGCACAAACGAATAATCAAGAAAATTCATGTTACTTCTGATGGTGATTATGAAATTGATGAAGATATTGATATGAAAATAATGAAATTTTCGGATGAGGATGGAAATGTGTTTATTCATTCTGGCGATTCCTGTTTGAAAAGAGATATTCGTATCGAAATGCTGGAGGGAGGAGAACATAAAATGCACATGATAGAATCTCATGGTAAAAAAGGAGAGAAAGTTTTTATTATTAATGATTCTGAAGATGTTGAAGTAACTGAAGAGGATGGTTATAAAATTATCAAAATAAAAACTTCTGGTGATGATAAAGTGTGGATTGAAAAGGACGAGGATGTAGAAGTTACTGTCGAAGTAGAGGTTGATGATCAGAATGGTAAAAAAGTGAAGAAAATCAAGAGAAAGAAAAGTAAGGAATAAAACCCAAATAGCTGTAAATAAAAATGCCCCGATACGATCGGGGCATTTTTGTATATGGATATCCTTATTAGGATTTTTTTCTGTAGTCCAAGCCTAATTCAATCATTTGTGCTTCGGCAATTGGCGATGGAGAATCAATCATTACATCACGACCCGAATTGTTTTTAGGGAATGCAATAACGTCTCTAATCGATTCGATACCTGCAAACATAGATGCTAAACGGTCAAATCCAAAAGCGATTCCGCCGTGTGGTGGTGCACCATATTTAAATGCATTCATCAAGAAACCAAACTGAGCTTGTGCCTCTTCATCGGTAAAACCAAGATGCTTGAACATGCGAGCCTGCAATTCCGTATCGTGAATACGAATAGAACCTCCACCAATTTCAACACCATTAATAACCAAATCGTAAGCATTGGCACGAACTTTACCTGGTTCAGTTTCCAACATGTGGAAATCTTCTTTCTTAGGAGAAGTAAATGGATGGTGCATTGCATGGAAACGTTCTGAATCTTCATCCCACTCTAAAAGAGGGAAATCAACAACCCAAAGTGGAGCGTAAACATTCTTATCGCGCAAGCCTAACTGATTACCCATTTCTAAACGCAATTCGCTTAGTTGAGGTAAAGTTTTTGCTTTTTCGCCAACCAAAATCAGAATTAGATCACCTGGTTTTGCATTACAAGCTTCCGCCCATTTCTGCAATTGCTCTTCACCGTAAAATTTATCAACCGATGATTTATACGAACCATCCTCGTTGTATCTTAGGTAAACCAATCCTTTTGCTCCAATTTGTGGTTTTTTCACAAAATCAGTAAGAGCATCTAGTTGTTTACGAGTATAAGTAGCACATCCGGTAGCACAAATTGCTCCGATGTATTCTGCTTCATCAAAAACTTTAAAGTCACTTCCCTTAGCAATTATGCTTAGGTCAACAAACTTCATATCAAAACGGATATCTGGCTTATCGTTACCATAAAATTCCATCGCATCGGCATAATCCAATCTTGGGAATTTGTAATCGATATTTACATTCTTCAATTTATTGAATAAATGCTTGGTTAATCCTTCAAAAGTATCTAGAATATCGTCTTGCTCAACAAAGGCCATTTCGCAATCAATCTGAGTAAACTCTGGCTGACGGTCGGCACGTAAATCTTCATCGCGGAAACATTTTACAATCTGATAGTAACGGTCGAAACCAGAAATCATCAACAATTGTTTGAATACCTGTGGTGATTGTGGCAAAGCATAAAACTCACCCTGATTCATTCTCGAAGGAACAATAAAGTCACGGGCACCTTCCGGAGTAGATTTTATTAATACAGGAGTTTCTGTTTCAATAAAATTCAGTTGATCCAAATAGTTACGAACCTCGATACCCATTTTGTGACGCAAAATTAAATTCTCGCGAACACAAGCACGACGTAAATCAAGGTAACGATACTTCATCCTTAGCTCATCACCACCATCAGTATTATCTTCAATGGTAAAAGGAGGGATAGCCGATTTGCTAAGAATATTTATATTCTCTGCAATAATTTCAACCTCACCTGTAGCGATTTTATCGTTTTTACTTTGTCTTTCAGCAACCTTTCCAGTAATTGCAACAACGAATTCACGACCTAGTTTTCTAGCCGTTTCGCAAAGTTCTGCATTGTTTTCCATGTCGAAAACAAACTGAGTAATACCATATCGATCACGAAGATCAACAAAGGTCATTCCTCCCAGGTTACGAGCTTTTTGCACCCAACCACTTAGCGTCACTGTATCGTTTACGTTCTGAATTCTTAATTCTCCACAAGTATGAGTCCTGTACATCTTATACCATTTAATGATTCAATCCAATTAGGAGTTTACCGTTCCACTTTTCGGGATACTATCAATCCAGAATTAAAATCCGCAATGCGATAAATTAAAAGTCTGTAATTGATTAGTAATCGGTCTTATTCCTATTTTGTTAACTTTGCGAAAATACTAACAATTTGCGAAATTGAATAAGCTTTTATTAATAGATTGTTAGATTTTAGCGATAAGAAATGAAATTAGGTCTTTTTTTGCATAAATATAGTAGTTTATCAGCTCTGTTTTTGTGAGTAATTACAATATCAACTGTCAGCAGGAGTTACGAATAAAGACTTTCTTCTTACATCTAAAATCTCACATCTCATATCTAAAAAAAAATGAATCAAGAGTCAATCATATCTCCATTTTCCGACGAATATTTTATGAAGCAGGCAATGCAGGAAGCACACAAAGCTTTTGAGGCCGATGAAATTCCTGTAGGAGCCGTTGTGGTGTGCAATAATCGAATAATTGCCCGGTCGCATAACCTTACCGAACGATTAAATGATGTAACAGCACATGCCGAAATGCAGGCAATTACATCTGCTGCCAATTTTCTGGGAGGAAAATATCTAATAGATTGTACCTTATATGTAACGCTCGAGCCTTGTAATATGTGTGCAGGTGCATTGGCATGGTCGCAAATTTCTAAAATTGTATACGGAGCAAGCGATGATAAAAGAGGATATACACGTTTTTCTCCAAATCCAATGCATCCAAGAACCGAAGTAGTTTCGGGCATTATGGAGCAGGAAAGTGCCGATTTAATTCGTGATTTCTTTGCTCGTAAAAGAATGTGATTGTAATAGGAAGGTACATAATACAGGAGCATTTAGGTAGGTGTTTGTATTGGCTAATAACTTGATAAATAGATCTTAGTGTTGTTTCGTTTTGCTTTTTTTTGTTAAAAGTGATTGGTGTTAGTTTAAATTTCAGATAAAATTATTACTTTTGTAATCCGTAAGTAAAAAGTGATATAAAAAGTAGTGTTGGGATAATTCTATTTTTAGCACGATTTCTTGCCAGTAACCATCCAACCAGTTTGTAATCCATCTTTTCTTCGAAAATGAATAGTATTTAATGCTATTTCTGTGCTTGGTTCTTGCTATCCTCCACAGAAATCCATTATCTTGTATTTGTAAATCTATAAATCGATATATCATGAGTGCACACAATGAAGCCAAAATAGGCGATATTGCTGAAACTATCCTTTTACCTGGAGATCCTTTAAGAGCGAAATACATTGCAGATAATTTTCTGGAAGATGTTGTTTGTTACAATAAAGTGAGAAACATGCTTGGTTTCACGGGAACTTATAAAGGCAAACGCATTTCTGTGCAAGGAACAGGAATGGGCGTACCATCAATTTCAATTTATGCTCATGAGTTGATTACTCAATATGGAGTAAAGAATTTGATTCGTATCGGAACATGTGGATCATTTAATGAAGATGTGCACGTTCGCGACGTAATTTTGGCGATGACATCCTGTACCGATTCAGCCATCAATAAGAATTTATTTAAAGGCATGGATTATTCTCCATGTGCCGATTTTGGTTTGCTGAGCGATGCCCATAAGGCGGCCACCGAACAAGGGGTAAATATTAAAGTGGGCAGTACACTAACGTCCGATATTTTTTACCACGATTTGGAAAATAACCCGGAACCATTTAAAATTTGGGCAGATTATGGCGTTTTGGCTGTAGAGATGGAAGCAACAGCTTTGTATACAATAGCAGCACGAAACAAGGCGAAAGCTCTTGCAATTCTTACTGTTAGCGATCATATCCTAACCGGCGAAGAAACAAGTGCCGAAGAGCGCCAAACAACACTTCACACCATGATTAAAATTGGTTTGGAGACTGCAATAAAACAATAATTTTAGATCAGATACATTTTATTGTAATTGAAGGAGAAGCTTTGGGGAGTTTCTCCTTTTTTATTTTCTATTTTTGGTCATGCTCTTACTATAAGTAAGTCGTTCATGTCAGGGGATTACTTGATTCATATTTCAAAATGCCAATTTTACTTTTAATTGCGCATTACTCATTGTTAATTATTTTTGGGCGTGTCCCTCATTCTTCGGGTCAGGCTTTACGTTTCAACTCCTCGCTCCAACGCACAAATCCAACGCAAGCTGTGGGGTTTCCACTTCAATCCTTAACGCCAGTCCGCTTTGTAAATATTCTTTTTGGAGAATTTATGCTTTGGTTTAAACTGAATTTTGAGGGTCTCACTTTAAGTGAAGCTCTCAATGTGTTTAGTAATTGGCACTACTGGTAGCACATCAAGGTGCAATGCACCGCACTATTTGGGTAAAAGCAGCTCCTGTAGATTTGTAATCTTCAGGTTTCGAATTGAGGATTTGTGATCCTCCTGTTAAAGGGATTTTTTTATATGTAGTTTATTTAAAATCACTTATCTGGGTACGATTTGATTCAGATGAATTTTGAGGGGGCTCACTTTAAGTGTCGTTCTCAGTGTGGTTAATAATTGGTGCCCACACTCCAATTGAGAGCGCCAAGCTTATTTTAGATTAAATAGATTTAAATGACTGTAGTTTATAAAACAACCCCGTTAGACTTAGATCTAACGGGGTTGTTTCTGATATTATATAGGATTTATTCCTTCACCTCGAACCCCAATTCTTTTAGCTGTTCCCAAAAATTAGGGTACGATTTTTTTACCACATCGGGCGAATCGATTACCACATTGGGGCGCACTAATGCGATTGGTGAGAATGCCATGGCCATTCTATGATCGTGGTAAGTTTTGATCACAATATTTTCCTCTTCGTCTTTTCGCTCACCCTCCCATGCTAATTCTCCCTCGGCTGGTTCGTTTAGTACATAACCTAATTTCCCCAATTCTGTAATTAGTGCATAAATGCGATCGGTTTCCTTTATTTTCAAGGTTTCTAAACCTGTAAAATGGAAAGGAATGTCTTTTAAACAAGCGCAAACTGCAAATGTTTGAGCCAAATCGGGCATCTGATTAAAATCAAATTTCAGTTTTGTGCATTTGGCGGCCATTTTTTCGATGAACATTCCTCGCTTCGAGAATTGTGCTTTAACGCCTAATTTTTCAAAAACGGGAACCAAACCAGAATCTCCCTGAAAACTGAGTCTTCTTAAACCATCTAAATATAATTTTCCTTCATCGGCCAAAGCCATAAAAGAAAACCAGTACGATGCACCCGACCAATCGCCTTCAACGATATAAGGAATTCGTTGATAAGTCTGATTTGCTACATAAATTTCTTGTTCCTTAAATTCCGATTTAATGCCAAACTCCTCCATAATATTCAGAGTCATTTCTATATAGGAACGCGATACAATTTTCCCGCTTAGCTTAATTCGTAACCCTTTTTCAAGAGTTGGTGCAATTAAAAGCAATGCAGTAATATATTGAGAGCTGGTAGTTCCTTTTAATTCAACTTCTTCGCCGGTAAGGTTCGATCCAAAAATTTTAAGTGGCGGATAACCTTCTTTTTCCAAATAGGTAATTTGAGCTCCTATAGAATTTAAGGCATCAACTAAAACGCCAATTGGTCTTTCTTTCATTCTGTGCGAACCCGTTAAGGTCCACTCTCCAACAATTTTAGAAAGGTACGCAGTTAAAAAGCGCATGGTAGTTCCAGCATGGCCAACATCAAAACTATTGGTGTTGGAATTCAGAATGCTATGCATCGCCTTTGAATCGTCGCAATCCGAAAGATTTTTAATAGGTTCAAAATTGTAGCTCAAAGCATTAATAATTTGAACTCGGTTTGAAATGCTTTTAGAGGCGGGAAGACTAATTTTTCCTTCCAGCAAATTATTTTTTTTCGAAATGGAGTATTGCATCGAACTCTGGTTTGTCTATGAAAAAATACCGGGATAGCGCAAATCAGGTCATCAAAACCATTTTGGGTTAAGATGACCTGAATGATAATCTTATGACTTATTTAAAAGTGAAATACAGAATCAACTTGGTATTTAGTCGCCAGTTTGTCGCGACCTTTCAAAAAGTCAAGTTCTATTAAAAAATTCACATAAACATTTTTCAAATTAAATCGATTCAATAAATCGATAGATGCTTTTGCTGTACCACCTGTTGCCAATAAATCATCGTGTAGCAAAACCACATCTTTAGAATCCAAGGCATCTTGATGAATGAAAATTTCATCTTCTCCATATTCCAAAGAATATTTTTCGGAGAAAGTTGGAGATGGTAACTTGCCAGGCTTTCTTACAGGAACAAACCCTGCGCCTAAGCGATAGGCTAAAACAGTACCTAAAATAAACCCGCGGCTTTCCAAACCAACGACCTTGGTAATTCCTTTGTCTTTATATTGATTGTAAAGAGTGTCAACTAAAGTCTCTAAATGCTTGGCATCTTTCAACATTGTTGTGATATCCTTAAATATGATTCCTTCCTTCGGGAAATCAATAACATCTCTTATCGAATCTTTTGCTTCTTGAAGTTTTACTTCCATTTTATCTTTTTTTTCCAAACCAGGAGTGCGAAAATATCCAATTTTATTCTGTTTTTCAGTCTGTATAACGCGAAAAAGCAGAAAAAGTGGAACATTCACCCCCTCCTCACTTAATTATTCTACAATTATTAACTTGATATAGTGTGGGATAATTCCGGGTAAAAATAAAAAAGTCTGGGGGAATATTCATTATATATTAGCAAAAACTGTAATTATCATTTTATCGAGGAAACTATTTCTAAGATCAAGGAATTTTCATTGTTAAGCTCCATTTAAGTTTTTACCTTTGATAAAATTCAATTTGATAGGAAAAATGACAATAAACAATCAAAATCGCGCAGCCTGGATCAAACTGTTCTATTACGTCCTTATATTTTTATATCTGGCGGTAAGTATTATTTTAATTTACTTAAAGGTGGAACCGATTTATCCAATTTTTGGTGCAATTAGTGTTTTCGTTTTTTCTATCATTATAATCAGTCTCTTGCTTAAGCTAAATTACATCATTTACCAGGAATCGGAAGAGAAACTAATTTTGAGATATTATCCATTGCATCCGTTTCATCACAAATTCAAATCGATCGAAATTCCTAAGCAAACTTTGTCTCATTTCGATTTGAATCAAAAAATGTTCGGTTTACGATCTGAGGTTACTTTATACCAGCAAACAGAAAGAGGATTGGCAAAATATCCATCGGTAAGTATCTCTGCTCTTTCAAAATCAAATCGAAAGAAATTGATCGATTCGTTACAAAAAAATGTTAGAAACAAATAGCAAAATATTCTTGTATAAAAGCGTACTAAAATTTCTACCTGTACGTTATCTGATCTGCAATACTGTATTAAAATAAAACTTGTTGAATTGTATTGGTGAATGTTTGATAGTCATACAATCCCGATATTTGTTTGGGGTAATGATTCTTTCAAAT
>JBFFMG010000001.1:0-33402 GCA_041554215.1 Labilibaculum sp. | reverse complement strand
GGGGATGTGGATTCCTATGCTTTTGGAAAAATACAATATCGAAGACATGCAAAAAGCCGGATTTAAGCTTTCTGCAGCTGATATTTATAATATCAACCAGGCATGTTTGAAAGATGCTGTAATTGGTTTGGGACGCGAAGGAAGTCCATTTCACCATTTCTGTACTGGAGAGTTGATATCTGATGAAGGTTTGATTGTAACAAATCATCATTGTGGTTACGGTGCTATTCAAGCTCATTCAACTTTAGAGCATGACTATTTAAAAGATGGATTTTGGGCGATGAGTCGCGATGAAGAATTAGTTAATGAGGGAATTACAGCCTCGTTCTTAATTCGTATGGAGGATGTTACTGCGCAAGTTTTAGATAGTATAACCGATGAAACAAAGGAGGTAGATCGTCAGAAGATGATTGCCAAGCAGATTAAGAAAATTCAGGAGGCTACAGAAAAGGAATCTGACTATCGTGCAAGTGTTAAAGCCTTTTTTAATGGAAATCAGTACTTTTTATCGGTGTACGAAATTTATAAAGATGTTCGTTTGGTAGGTGCTCCTCCATCAGCAATAGGTAAATTTGGTGGCGATACCGATAACTGGATGTGGCCTCGTCATACAGGTGATTTTTCGATGTTTAGAATCTATGCTGACAAAGACAATAAACCGGCTTCTTTTTCAAAAGAGAATGTTCCTATGAAACCAAAACAGTCATTTAAAATTTCACTAAAAGGTGTAAATGAAGGTGATTTTACGATGGTTTTTGGATATCCAGGAACGACTACAGAGTATTTGACATCTCATGCCTTGGATTTAATGACTAAGGTTGAGAATCCTCATAAAATAAAAATCAGAACGAAGAAGTTAGATTTAATGAGAGCAGATATGGATGCTTCTCCTTGGGTTCGAATTCAATATTCAGCTAAATATGCTGGTGTTGCTAATTCTTGGAAAAGATGGCAAGGTGAAATCAAAGGATTAGACCGATTGAATGCAATTTCCAAAAAGAAAGAATTGGAGGAGAAATTCGAAAACTGGGCAAATAGTAAGGGAGATTTGAAAAGTAAATATGCTGGTATTGTTAGCGAGATGGGTACTCTTTATGAAGAGTTGGCGCCAGTGAGTTTGGCTCGTGATTATGCTATTGAAGCTGGCATGAGAGGGGCTGAAGCCGTTTCTTTTGCCTATAAATTTAAAAAACTAGCCTCCTTAACTAAAAAGGATAATAATAAACTTACTGATCTTGTTGCAGATTTGCAGAAGGAGGGAGATAATTTTTTCAAGAACTATAATCAACCAACAGATAAGAAGTTATTGGCTGCTTTGTTGAAGATGTATAGTGAGAATTTGGAAGATAAGTATTTACCCGAAGCGATTGTAAATATTCGCGATAAGTACAAAGGAAATTTCGAAGCTTATGCTGAAAAAGCCTTATCTAAATCAGTATTTGCAGATCAAGCTAAGCTGAACGAGCTACTGAAAAACTACAAATTACCAATGGGCAAAAAATTGACTAAAGACCCGATGTTAGTTTTGGCAAATAGTATCTTTTTCTTTTACGAATCGGAAATTGCACCTGTTTATTCTAAAGTATTGACTAAAACAATTAAGCTGCAGCGTACTTACATGGCTGGTTTAATGGAAATGCAAAAGGATAGAACTTTTTATCCTGATGCGAACTCAACTTTCAGAGTTCATTATGGTAAAATTGCTGGTTATAAAGCTAGAAATGCAGTGACCTATGATTATTATACAACACTAGAAGGAATAATTGAAAAGGATAATCCAGAAATTTTCGATTATGATGTTCCTCAAAAATTAAGAGATCTTTATCATGCCAAAGATTTTGGTAGCTATGCAAATACTCAAGGTGAAATGCCAGTTTGTTTTGCGGCAACCAATCATACTACTGGAGGAAATTCGGGTAGCCCGGTTTTAAACGCCAATGGAGAATTAATTGGATTAAATTTCGACCGTGCTTGGGAAGGTGTAATGTCTGATTTAATGTACGACTCTGAAATTTGCCGCAACGTATCTTTAGATATTCGTTATGTGCTATTTATTGTTGATAAGTTTGCAGGAGCGGGATATTTATTGGATGAAATGAATATTGTTCAGTAGTTTTTGTTGAAACTGATACTTTAATAGAATAGAAAGGAATTGCCTGCAAGGGTAGTTCCTTTTTTTTTAATGTGTTAATTTCTGCAACAATAGAGATGTCGATGTTACTAGTTACAAGGAAGGTAGTAGTCTTTTAATGGATTGATAAATAAAATTGGGTTGTGCTCTTTTCTTAGAATGCTTTTTAGCTGTGTAGGCCCAGAGTAGGATGCCAACCAGCCAGGATTGCGATTCGACATGAGAACAATTAAATCGGAATTGTAATTTTTCGAAAATTTAATTGCTTCCCTGTTGATATTTCTGCTAGAGCATTCAGTTTTAGTGATTTTATATTCGAACTTAAACTGCTCAAACATTTTTTTAGTAAAGAGCAATGTGGCTTTAATGGTGCGCAGATATCCTTCTGATTTTTCATTTGGAGCAATTAGATGAATGATAGCATCATTGAATCGACCAAAGTAACTAGCCCAAATCATTTTCTCTTTACTTTCTTTTCGATAATCGATAGGCACAATTATATTTTTGTATTCGCAGTCAGACTTTGTTTGTTCTGTTACAAGTATAGAGGGGATTTTTGCTTCTAAAATCCATTTATAAATGGCATTTTGCTTTAAGAAATGGCTTATTGAGCTTCTTTGGAATTGTGTTATAATAAAAATCGCGTCCAATTCTTGTATGCATCGATTAGGTTCCTGATGAATATTTTTTAATTCTATTATCTTGTAAGGAATCGTCACGAAATTAAATTTGTCGATAAGGTCTTTATTTAAAGAGGTGTGTGTCTTATTCTTTTTCGATGGAAAATAAGCTATAGCGATCTCCGATTTAAACATTTTTGCCAAAGTAAAAGCATGCTTAATGGCTACGCTGGTATTTTGTGTGTCTTGAATTAGAACGAGTATATGTTGCTTCTTAAGGCTCATCAAATAAAGAAAAAAATAGGTATTTAAACATTGTGTTTCGTGATTGTATGCGAATATAATCAAAAATTAATTATCTATTTAATTCTAAAAAATTCAAAATTGTATTTAGTCATATTGACATAAAAAAGTTGTTGGTTTATGATAATGTTGAGGAGTTTAAATTGCAAATTATCTTGATCTCTTATGTTTTTATTGAGTTATTTAGATTTAATATGTATTTTATTATTTTGTGTCTATTCCGTTATATATCATTTATTAATCCTACTCAAATACTTATCTTAGTGCAGTCAGAAACGATTGATAAGTAAACATAACTTGATACTGCGATATGGTGAAAGTGGCGGATGTGGTTGATAAACTTAATGCACAGGTTATTTGTGGGAAAGATGATTTAAATCAAGATATACATTTTGGTTTTGCATCGGATCTTATGAGTGATGTCTTAACTCTTGATACGGATAATCTCCTATTAATCACTGGGTTAAATAATTTGCAGACAATAAGAACATCCGAAATGTCAGACATTTCGTTCATCCTATTTGTACGCGATAAGAAGGTTTCTCAAGAAATGAAAGACTTGGCTTGTGAGAATAATATTACACTAATGGAGTGTAGTTATTCAATGTTTAAGACATGTTCGGTTTTGTGTGAAATGGGTTTAGAACCAGTATATTAAAGGGGATGGAATTTAAATTTTTTATTGAAGGAGGAAATTTTTCAAAAGCTGGAACTGCCTCTAGTGAAGTTAAAAAAATACTGAAGCAGTTGAATGTCGATGCTAAGATTATTAAACGAACTGTTGTTTCCTTGTATGAGGCTGAAGTAAATGTTGTCGCACACGCTTTTGAAGGCAATATGAATGTTGAAATATTTCCGGATAAAATAGTTGTTAAAATTGAAGATAAAGGACCAGGGATACCTGATATTAATAAGGCGATGGAGAAAGGTTTTTCTACCGCGACCCCAAAAGTTAGGGAAATGGGTTTTGGCGCAGGAATGGGATTACCTAATATCAAGAAGAATTCAGATCAAATGAATATTAGCAGTACTGTTAATGTTGGGACTCTATTAGAAATTGTTAATTATCTGATGTAAGCATACGATGGAGAAAGTTCATTTTTATCATGCACTAAAAGTTGTTAAGGAGGTTTGCATAGGCTGTACGCATTGTATGAATGTGTGCCCAACTTCGGCGATTCGTGTTAAAAATGGAATTGCTGACATCAATAAAAATGCCTGTGTCGATTGTGGTGAATGTTTAAATGCCTGCCCAGTAAATGCTATTATTGTTGAGCAGGATGATTTTACACAGATTTTCCATTTTAAACAACGAGTAGCTCTTCTTCCTACTGTTTTGTTGGGGCAATTCCCTGATGAAATATCCGAAAAGCAAATATATTCTGTTATTCATGACTTAGGTTTTACTCATGTGTACGAAGTTGATGAAACTGTCGATATTCTTACGGAGGCTACGAAAAATTACATGAGTAAGCATCATCAGGAGCGTCCTTTTATTTCCAGTTTTTGTCCTGCAATCGTTCGCTTAATTCAAGTTAAGTTTCCTGCGTTGGTTGAACATATCATTCATTTAAAACCTGTTATTGATATATCAGCTTTGTTTTATCGTGAAAAACTTAAAAATGAAGGGTTTAGTGATGATGAGGTTGGGATTTTTTATGTAACGCCATGTGCCGCAAAAATTGCCGCAGTGAAGAGTCCCGTTGGAGAAGATAAATCTTTTATTGATGGAGTGATCAATATGGACTTCATCTATAATAAAGTCCTGTTAAGTATCAAGCAAAATAAATCTGTTGGAGTAAAGTATGTAGTAAATAAGCACATGTCCAGAAGGAGTATTGGATGGACATTAACAAATGGTGAAGCATCGCAATATTCAGGTAGATGTTTAGCTATTGACGAAATTCATAATGTAATTGAGGTATTGGAGAAACTGGAGAATGAAGAAATAAGAGATATTGATTTCTTGGAATTACGTGCTTGTGATCACTCATGTGCTGGTGGGGTATTGACCACTGAGAATCGGTTTTTAGCCATAGAGCGACTACGAAAAAGAGGTGAATGGTATCATCGAAACAAACCCATTATTCTCGATGAGAAAGAAATTGAAGAGTATAGACCTTACTTGCTAAAAAATATTACAATTAAGAGTATCGAACCTCGATCAATTTTGAGTTTGGATACTGATATGATGGAGGCTATGAAAAAGATGGCCAAAATTAATCGCATTCTTAAAGTTTTACCAAGTATCGACTGTGGTGCATGTGGTGCACCTCGTTGTCAGGCTTTGGCCGAAGATGTTGTGCAAGGAAAGGCAAAGATGACTCAATGTGTATTCCTGCAAAAGATGTTGACTAAAGAAGGCTTGATTACACCTCAGGAGTCATTCGATATATCAGAAAATACATGGGGTGTAAAAAGATTCGAAAAAAAGAATATAAACGATCATTAAATAAAGATGAAAGTACAAGATGTAGTTGATAAGCTAGGCTTAAAAGTATGTTGTGGATCTGCGGGATTGAATCGCGAAATTGAGGGAGGATATACTTCTGATCTTTTAAGTGATGTGATGGGGAACGCAGATGAAAATCAGGTTTGGGTTACCTTACAAACGCATAAGAATATTATGGCAATTGCTTCTTTAAAGGAGTTGGCAGCCATTATTCTTGTGAAAGGATATGAACCGGAAGCCGATGCTGCCGAACAAAGCAATGTGGAAGGAATCCCTATTTTATCTTCGGAAGAAGAGGCTTTTGAATTAACTGGAAAGTTATTTGAGATTTTGAAGAAGTAAATGAATTGAAATGAAAGTTTTTCGAGCTGATTTGCATACTCATACTGTCTTGTCTCCTTGCGGAGATTTAGAGATGAGTCCTGTAAATATCGTTCGAATAGCAAAAGAACGTGGCGTTGACATATTGGGAATAACAGATCACAATTCGACTTTGCATGCTGTTTTAATTAAGCAGTTGGCCGAAAAAGAGGGAATTATGGTGTTGATGGGGGCAGAGGTTACAACTAAAGAGGAGGTTCATTGTTTGTGTTTTTTTGAAACAGAGCAACAGCTTTCAGAATTTCAAGTTTACCTCGATCACTATTTGCCTAAGATTCCAAATGATACAAAATATTTTGGGTATCAGGTTGTAGTGAATGAAGAAGAGGAGATTGTGCAGGAAATAGAAAATTTATTGATATCAGGATTGAATCAGGGTATCAATGAGATTGAACAGAAAGTACATCAGCTCAATGGATTGTTTATTCCGGCTCATATTAATAAAACGCAAAATAGTATCATAAGTCAACTGGGTTTCTTGCCACCAGATTTAAAAGTGGATGCTTTGGAAATTTCAATGCATACCACGAAAGATGAGTTTTTAAGTAAGAATAAGTATTTGAAAGGCTATGCTTTTATTCAAAGTTCCGATGCACATTATATAGATAATATTGGTAATGTTTGCACGAATTTCTTTATGGAAGAGTTGAGTTTTGCAGAAATAAGGAAGGCTTTGAGCATGAAAGATGGTCGGAAAATTGAATTAGAGAAGGAATGAAAGACTTGTCATTGCATATCATGGATATCATCCAAAATTCGGTGAGAGCTGAGGCTTCCAATGTTGAATTGGAGATTCGGGAGGATTTGGAGAAGGATATTTATTCAATATTCATTAAAGATGATGGATGTGGAATGTCGGAAGAAATTCTGAGTAAAGTATTAGATCCTTTTTTTACCACTAGAACAACGCGTAAAGTTGGACTGGGATTGTCGCTGCTAAAGCAAAGTGCAGAGCAAACAGGAGGTAAATTGGAAATTAAATCTAAAGAGGGAGTAGGAACAGAGCTTACAGTTCTATTTTCTCATAAAAATATAGACAGACCTGTAACTGGTGATATTGCAGGAGTTATGGTGTTGTTGGTGAGTGCAAATCCAAATATGGATTTTACTTATAAGCATTGTACTGGGAAGGGAGAGTATCTTTTTGATACAAAAGAAGTGAAAGAAGTATTGGAGGATGTTTCGGTTACAGACCCGCATATCATTCAGTATTTGAAGGAATTAATAAATGAGAACCTAAACACAATAATATAATTTTTAACCTTTAATAATTTGAGATTATGGCAAAAGTTAAATCCCTTGCAGATCTGAAGAGAATGAAAGAAGAGCTTCAGTCGAAGATGGATCTTAGGGAGAAAAGCAACGATCCAGAAAGTCTTGTGCAAATTAAAGTTGCAATGGCTACATGTGGAATTGCCTCGGGAGCCAAAGAGGTAATGGAATTCCTTATCGAGGAAACCGCAAAAAGAGGAATAAAGACCATAGTTACCCAAACAGGATGTATGGGGTATTGCTATGCTGAACCTACAATTGAGGTTAAAGTTCCTGGGAAAGAGCCAATTGTTTTTGGCGATGTAGATATTAAGAAAGCTGACCAGATTGTTGAAAAATACATTAAAAATGGTGAATTGGTCGATGGAATAATACCTGTAAACTACAAAACTTTAGACTAAACCTAAACGAAACAACAATTATGGAAAAGTATAAAATGCATATTCTTATTTGTGGAGGTACCGGATGTCGGGCTTCTGCTAGTGAGGCTATTCAAAACAATTTACAAGAGGCAATTAAAGCCAAAGGACTTGAAGATGAAGTGCAGGTTGTGATGACCGGTTGCTTCGGATTTTGTGAAAAAGGTCCTATCGTTAAAATTCTTCCAGACAATACTTTCTATGTGGAAGTAAAGCCAGAAGATGCTGAGGAGTTAATTGAGGAGCATATTATTAAAGGGCGTAAAGTAATGAGATTGCTTTATGTTGATCCTGAGAATAAGGAAGTGATCAGCGACTCAAAACATATGGGTTTTTATAAAAAGCAAATTCGAATTGCTCTTCGAAATTGTGGATTTATTAATCCTGAAAATGTTGACGAATACATTGCTAGAGATGGTTATGCTGCTTTAGGGAAGTGTTTGGCCGAAATGACCCCACAAACAGTAATCGATGAGATTAAGGAATCTGGATTACGTGGACGAGGAGGAGGAGGATTCCCAACTGGTTTAAAATGGGAATTTGCGGCTAAAAATGAAGCAGATCAGAAATATGTAGTTTGTAATGCTGATGAGGGAGACCCTGGAGCATTTATGGATCGTTCTATTTTGGAAGGCGATCCTCATTCAGTTCTTGAGGCTATGGCTATTTGTGGTTACACAATGGGAGCCGATAAAGGATTAATTTATATTCGTGCTGAGTATCCATTGGCAATTACTCGTTTAAAAGTAGCCATTAAACAAGCTCGTGAATATGGTTTATTAGGCAATGATATTTTAGGATCGGGATTTAATTTCGATGTGGAAATGCGTTACGGTGCCGGAGCTTTTGTTTGTGGTGAAGAAACAGCTTTAATCCATTCGATGGAAGGACTTCGTGGCGAACCTACGGTTAAGCCTCCATTCCCTGCCGAATCTGGATACAATGGAAAGCCAACTAACGTAAATAATGTTGAAACATTTGCAAATATTCCTGTTATCATTAATAAAGGAGCAAGTTGGTTCAATAAAATTGGTAGCGAAAAATCGAAAGGTACAAAAGTATTCGCATTGGCCGGAAAAATCAATAATGTTGGTTTAATTGAGGTTCCAATGGGAACCACTCTTCGTGAGGTAATTTACGAAATTGGTGGTGGTATTAAAGATGGCAAAAAATTTAAGGCAGTTCAAACTGGCGGACCATCTGGAGGATGTTTAACAGAAAAGCATTTGGATACACCTATCGATTTTGATAATTTACTTGCTGCAGGTTCTATGATGGGATCGGGTGGTATGATTGTTATGGATGAGGATGACTGTATGGTTTCAATGGCTAAATTTTATTTGGAATTTACTGTTGAAGAATCTTGCGGAAAATGTACTCCATGTCGTGTTGGTAACAAGCGTCTTCACGAACTATTGGATAAAATTACCTTAGGTAACGGAACTAAAGAAGATCTAGATTTATTAAGAAATTTAAGTGCTGTAATTAAGGATACTTCTCTTTGCGGATTGGGACAAACATCTCCAAATCCAGTTCTTTCAACTCTTGAGAATTTCTATGATGAGTATATTTCTCACGTAGAAGATCATAAATGTACAGCGGGGCAGTGCAAAGCTTTAATGCAGTATGTAATTGATCCTGAATTGTGCGTTGGATGTACTCTATGCTCGCGTAATTGTCCTGTTGATTGTATCTCAGGAGAACGCAAAGAGGCGCACCTTATTGATACATCAAAATGTATTAAATGTGGTGCATGTATGGAGAAGTGTAAGTTTAATGCAATAAGCATACAGTAAGGAGGATCTTAATATGGAAAAAATGATCAAATTAGTCATTGATAAAAAACAAGTAGAAGTACCTCAGGGAACTACTATTTTGGAAGCCGCTAAAGGAATCGGGGTTGATATCCCAACTCTTTGCTATATGCATCTTGGCGATATGGGAATTGAACACAAGCCCGGCGGATGTCGAATTTGTGTTGTTGAGGTGGAAGGTCGTCGTAACTTAGCGCCATCTTGTAACTCAAAATGTGAGAATGGTATGGTAATTCATACTCATAACATGAGAGTTTTAAATGCACGTAAAACAGTTATGGAGCTGATGCTTTCAGATCATCCATTCGATTGTTTGGTGTGTGCAAAATCAGGTAACTGTGATCTTCAATCTACAGCTCAGCAATTAGGTGTTCGGGAAATTCACTACAAAGGCGAGCAATCAACCTATAAAGTAGATTATTCGCCATCTATTATTCGTGATATGGATAAATGTATCATGTGTCGTAGATGTGAAACAATGTGTAACGATGTACAAACTGTTGGAGCCCTTTCTGCTGTAAACAGAGGTTTTCAATCGGTAGTTGCACCTGCTTTCGAAATGGATTTGGAGAAATCAACTTGTACTTACTGCGGACAGTGTGTTGCAGTTTGTCCAACAGGAGCATTAACCGAAAAAGACCATACGAGTCAGTTAATTAGAGATCTTGCTAATCCTAATAAAACGGTTGTTGTTCAAACAGCTCCTGCTGTTCGTGCTGCTCTTGGTGAGGAATTTGGAATGGAGCCAGGTACTTTGGTTACCGGAAAAATGGTTTCAGCTCTACGTCAATTAGGATTTAATAGTGTATTCGATACCGATTTTGCTGCCGACCTTACCATTATGGAAGAGGGAACTGAATTGTTGGATCGTTTACAAAGACATTTGGATGGTGATAAAGATGTTAAATTACCAATTCTAACTTCTTGTTGTCCTGGATGGGTGAATTTCTTTGAACATCACTTTCCTGAAATGAAGGATATTCCTTCAACAGCTCGTTCTCCTCAGCAAATGTTTGGTCCTATAGCCAAGAATTATTTGGCAAAAGAAATGGGAATTAAACGTGAGGACATGATTGTAGTTTCTATTATGCCTTGTTTGGCGAAGAAATACGAATGCCAGCGCGATGAGTTCAAGGTTGATGGTGATCCTGATGTAAATTATTCAATATCTACACGTGAGTTGGCTAACTTGATTAAGCAGGCTAATATGGATTTAAAAACTCTTCCTGATGAAGAATTTGATAATCCTCTTGGAGAATCAACTGGTGCAGGTGTTATTTTCGGAGCAACAGGTGGTGTGATTGAAGCTGCTGCCCGTACTGCTTATGAAGTTTATACTGGAAAAACATTAGAGAATGTGAATTTTGAAGCCTTACGTGGTATGGAAGGTATTCGAAGTGCAACTGTAGATTTTGATGGATTAGATGTTAATATTGGTATCGCTCATGGTTTGGGTAATGCTCGTAAACTTCTGGAAGATATCCGGGATGGTAAATCACAATATCATGCAATCGAGATCATGGCTTGCCCTGGTGGTTGTATTGGTGGTGGTGGTCAGCCATTGCACCATGGTGATTCTTCAATTCTAAAGAAACGTGCGGCAGCTCTTTATCGTGAAGATGAAGGTAAAGCTATCCGTAAATCTCATGAGAATCCATACATTATTAAATTGTATGAAGAGTTCTTAGGTAAGCCTTGTGGTGAATTATCTCACAAATTATTGCATACTCATTATTTTGATAAGAGTAAGGATATTGAGATTGAATAGTTTTAAAAGGAATGAGATTGTAGTCCCGATAACTGTCGGGATGAGAAATGAGGCAAAGGAAAAATCCGGAATCTCAAATCTTAAGTCTCACATCTAAAATCTTAAAATATTATGGCAAAAATTAAATTAGCAAAATCCAAAGTGGATAAACTTGTGGAGATTTGCAAATCATTCGATAATAAAGGAAGCGAGTTGATTAATGTGCTTCATAAAGCTCAGGAGACCTTTGGGTATCTTCCAGCCGAAGTTCAGGAAATAATTGCTCGTGAATTGAATGTTTCTGTTGCCCATGTTTACGGTGTGGTAACATTTTATTCATTTTTCTCAATGGTACCAAAAGGTGAATTCCCAATTTCAATTTGTATGGGAACAGCTTGTTATGTTAGAGGTGCCGAGAAGGTATTGGAGGAATTCAAACGTCAGTTGAGTGTGCCTGTTGGTGAAACTACCGAAGATGGCAAATTCTCAATTAGCTGCTTGCGTTGCGTTGGAGCTTGTGGACTAGCTCCGGTTGTTACTATCGGAGAGCGTGTTTATGGACGTGTTTCGGCAGGTGATGTAGCTGATATTATTAAAGAATATCAAAAATAGGATCTGATTCCAAATTTGAAACCTCCGGCCCATGGTCGGAGGTTTTTTTTGCAACATATTGTCGCATTTGATATGGTGAAATTGGAGCAAAAAAAAACACTGCAGTGTTTGCAGTGTTTTAAATTAAATATTTTGATATGATTTAGTTATCATCGTCAGTTTCTTCCATTGTAGGATTAAATTCCCACATATCTCCAAGGTAGCCACCACTAGATGCTCCAGTTACGAAAAATCCTCTGTTGTTAAGAGAGAATGCAACAGCATCTTCTCTTGCTATAATTTCATACTCTAAAGAAGTTTTTTCATTCCAATCATCCTTTGTAGGATTGTATTCCCAAACTTCAGATGTGTAATTTCCACTTTTACCTGTAGCAACATATGCTTTATTGCTTATAACAAATGCGATGGCGTCTTCGCGCTGAACATCTTCCCATTTATTATCTTTGTCTAAGTATTTCTTTCTAGTCCAACCATTAAATTCAGAACTAACTAAAGTTGGATCGTATTCCCATACATATTTAGAACTGTTGGTTCCAGACACAACATATGCTTTTTCATTAATAACGAAGGTAATTGCATTGGCCGATTTCTCACCATCGAAAGCAATTTTAGACCAAGTTCCATTATCGAATTTGTAAAAATCTTTCAAATAATTTCTGTCTTTTCCGTCAAGGTATCCAAAACCAGTACCAACGTATCCAATACCGCCAATTGAAAAGGAGATTGCATTTTGACGTGCACTACCCATAAATTCAATAGGAGTTGTATTCCAGGTATCCGTTGCTGGGTTAAATTCATAAAAATCAGATAAACGGTTATCGTCATCATCTACTCCAGTTCCAACGTAAACCATTTCCTGTCCATTAACAGTAGCAGTAAAAGCAACAGCTTCTTTTCTTTCTATTCCTGGAAAGTCTGCAATTTTCTCCCAACCAGTTTGAATGCTATATTTGTAGAATTCTTTAAGGCAATCTTTACCATCATAACCTGTACCAACATAAGCAAAATCACCTACAACAAAGCTAACAGCTCCACCTCTAGGTGTTCCTTCAAAAGTAGAAGATTTAATCCAGTTGCCATCAAGATTGTCGTTGCTGCCACAGCTGGTTATGAATAGAGATAATGCAAAAAATGCAAATAGTAATCTTAGTTTCATTTGTTATGAGTTTATCAATAAATAATGTAATTGTTTAACTTTTAAATGCTGAAAAATACCATTCTCAACCTTATTGACGACAAATATATATAAAATTCAATAGGAATGTTTTTCTGTTCGTGAAAATAATGGGTTGTTTAGAAAAATTAACATTTAGAATCACGATATTTTATTTACAGTTGCGGGTTGTCTGATGATTTTAGTTAATTATCAGGATGTAATTTTTGTTATTGATTTATCTTTTTCTTTATATGATTAGTAAACCGTATTTATTAAAAATGAGAAAACTTTCTATTATACTATCTGTTTCAATTCTTGGTTTTTTTACCAGTTGCAATTCAGATACCTTTCAGGAACATGAGATTGGGGACAACTTAATTGATAAGTCTACAGAAGTTAGGTTGATTGATACTTTTACAATCAATAGTTCAACTGTAAAAATCGATTCAATGTTAACTTCAGGACAGAGTAATATTCTATTTGGAAGTTATCAGGATGAGTTTTTTGGAAAGATAAGCTCCGATTTTTATGCAGTTGTAGGATTAGGTTCGGCTTTTTCATTAAAGAAAGTAACTGTAAGTGAAAATATAGAAAAAATACCTATTCGCTTTGATTCTTTAATTTTTATAAGTTATCCTGATGGACGATATATGGGGGATACTTTATTGCCGCAAAGTATGTCAATACACAGGGTTATTGAGGAAATTGAAGTTCCAGATGATCAAGCAGGATTTTATGCACATAGTACTTTTCAATATGATGAGGAGAGTCTTGGCGCTTCTGCTTTTATTGCTAAGCCGATAAGTCAATATAAAGAGTTTAATGCTGATAAAGAGAAAGATGTTGAGTTTGATGATGGAGGCATTAGATTTAAAATGGACGATGCTTTAGGGCTTGAAATTGTTCGTAGGGTTAATATTGAAGATGATACAATTCTGTATGCAGATAAATGGACCAAATTTTTCCAGGGTATTGTTCTGAAAGCAGGAGAGGATAATTCAGTGATGCTTTCATATAATCTTCAGGAGAATAGAATGAAAATGCGCTTGTACTATACTTATACCAGCACCGAGTTAACGGGAACAAGAGATTTTCATGATTTTCCTGTAACTGCATCATATCTCAATTTTACAAATTTTAAGTCGGATTACAGTTCGGCTCCATACAATTTCAATCAAATCTCGGAACAAACAGTAGATTTAAGTTCTGAGCAAACAGATGATTTGGCATTTATTCATGGTGGTCTGGGTTTACTTACCAAAATTAAAATTCCTTATTTGGAAGAGTTGAATACAATAGGTGTAACTGGAGGTGTTTTAAGTGCTGAGCTTATTTTTTATCCAAAATATAAGAGCTACGATGATGAAATATTTAAATTGCCAATTGTTCCGTTTACTATTTATCAAACAGATGAGAGAAATCAAATTTTGACTCAATTAGCAAGCGCATCATCAAATTCAGGCGTAAGTTCTAATTATGTACTCAATCGTGAAAATTGGAGTGAGTCTTATTATACTGTGAACATTACAAGCTATGTTAATAATATATTGCTGAATGGACAAGGGTTCGATGATGCATTGCTTTTAACCTTGCCTGTTAATAATTTAGGACTTTCTATGGATCGATTAGTAATTGAGAATGATCCTCGTTCTGATTTTAGAATTCGTCTTAAAACAACTTACGTTGTACAAAATTAAGTAAGAAACCTTGAATAATATGAATTACAATTATATGTGGAACGTAAGAATGAATGTAAACTTTTTAAATTCTACCCGAAAAATTATAGTCCTACTTGTATTTGCTTTAATGCTTATTACTTCTAATGCTATTTCTCAAAATAATACGAGTTCTCCTTATTCCTATTTTGGCTTGGGAGAACGTATGCAAAATGTAAATGGCAATAGTGCTGCAATGGGTGGTGTGAGTTATGCTTATAAAAGAGGAGATGTCCTTAATTTGAATAATCCGGCATCTTTAAGTTCTATTGATAGCCTTAAATTTCATTTTAATATTGGGAGTACAATTAAGTTTACTAGATTAAATCAAGGAAGTAAGGGAGATAGTTTTAACGATTTTAATTTATCGAGAATTGCATTTGGATTTAAAGTGTCATCGAGATATGGAACAGCATTGTCAATTTCCCCATATTCCAGTTTAGGTTACGATATTACAAAACGGGATAAAATACTTGGTGATTCAAGAAGCGTAATTAGATCTTTGTTGGGATCTGGTGGACTTAATCAATTTGTGTGGTCGAATGGAGTTCAATTAACCAAAGATTTATCAGTAGGGGTAAATGGTGTTTATCTTTTTGGGAATAATACAAGAAGTGAAGACGTTGTAATTGAAGGTGGAACTTCTGCAGTTTATAGTAGTAAGTCAGAATTAATATCTAAAGGTCTGTTTTTTAATTTGGCTGCACAATATGAAAAATCATTCGGAGATTATGTACTTACTTTTGGGGGTAAGTATCAGCCTAAGTTAGGAGTAGATGCGAAGAGAAAATCAAGTGTTAATGTATCTAACAGTTCGATAACCAGATATGAAGATATTGACAATGGTTCTTTTGATGTTCCGGAAAGTTTTGGTGCAGGTTTTGGTTTGACGAAAGGAAAACTTTGGCTTGGTGGTGATTATACTCATGAAAAATGGAATGACACTAAAAAGTTCGACGAGGCTAACGATTTAGTTAATCGAGATAAGTTTAGTTTGGGAATGGAGTATAAGGCAGATGATGGTTACGAAAGAAAGTTTTTAAAGAAAATAGTTTACCGTTTGGGCGGATTTTATGATACAGGCTATATTAAAGTTGATGGGAATAATATCGATTCTTATGGTTTGAGTCTCGGGCTGGGAATTCCTATGGCTCAACAGAAAGGTATCCTGAATATAGCGTTAGAGTTTGGCTCAACAGGAACTTTGAATAATAATTTGGTACGTGAAGATTATACCCGGATAACTATTGATTTTAATTTGTTCGAAACTTGGTTTGTAAAACGGAAGTATCAGTAAGAATATTTAGAGTAGTTCTAAAATATAACCCAAGGCACTAATGTCCTTGGGTTTTTTTATGGAATGAGAATAAAAATATAATAGATCTTAAACTCTAAATCATTATTGAATCAAAATAATAATGTTTAATTTTGCCCTGAAAACTAACTAAATACATAAAATATTGAGTCGTATGCACGATCAGTATTTTAAGACAATACAGCGCAAAAAATGAAAATGATCTACAAACCTCAAGAGTATCGGATTAAAGATGAAAGGATGAAGCCTTTTATCGATGAATCTGAAATTTGGGAGATTTTGGAAGAAGCCCAACCCAGCAAAGAAAATGTTCGTCGAATTATTCAAAAATCATTAGACAAGAATCGATTAAGCTTACAAGAAACGGCGATTTTATTGAAGGTGGAAGATGAAGAATTAATTGAAGAAATAAAAGCCGGAGCAAGGGAACTTAAAAAGAAGGTATATGGTGACCGTATCGTTATTTTTGCTCCTTTATATATTGGGAATAAATGTGTAAATAATTGTACCTATTGTGGTTTTAGAGCTTCAAATATCAAGCAAAAAAGAACGACTCTCGCTCATGAGCAAATTGAAGCTGAAGTTAAAGCCCTAGAGGATAATGGTCAAAAAAGGCTGATTCTTGTTTATGGTGAACATCCAATGTACGATGCTGATTTTATTTCTGATTCGGTTAAAATAGTTTATGGTGTAAAATCGGGTAATGGTGAGATCCGAAGAGTGAACATCAATGCTGCTCCGTTAGATATTGAGGGATTCAAAAAGGTGAAAGATTCCGGGATTGGTACCTATCAGATCTTTCAGGAAACCTATCATCGTGAAGCATATGCAAAGTATCACTTAAGTGGTAAAAAAAGAGATTTCGAATGGCGTTTAACTGGTCTCGACAGAGCTCAAGAAGCTTTGATTGATGATGTTGGAATTGGTGCATTGTTTGGTTTGTATGATTGGAAATATGAAGTTTTAGGCTTACTTCGTCATGTGAATCATTTCGAGGCATGTTATAATGTTGGACCGCATACAATTTCTTTTCCTAGAATAAAGGCTGCATCTGATTCTAATATCGATCCGGAATTTGAGGTGAGTGATAAAGATTTTATTAGACTGGTTGCAATTCTTCGACTTGCTGTTCCTTACACGGGAATGATACTTACTGCAAGGGAGACAAAGGAAATCAGAGAAGAGGTTATTAAACTTGGTGTTTCTCAGATTGATGCGGGCACGAACATTCAGTTAGGGGGTTATTCAGAAGATAATGGAAAGCAGCAGAAACTTGAACAGGAACAATTTGAAATAGGAGATCCTCGTAGTTTGAGTGAGGTGATTGATGAGCTTCTTGATAAAAAGTATTTACCTTCTTTTTGTACAGCCTGCTATAGAAAAGGACGTACAGGAGAACATTTTATGGAATTTTCAGTTCCAGGTTTTATTAAGCGGTTTTGTTCTCAAAATGCGATTTTAACTTTGGCTGAGTATTTGGAAGATTACGCTACTCCAGAGATGAAAGAGAAAGGGTACGATTTAATTGATGAAAAAATTAGTGAATTAAAAGATTTCCAGAAAACGGAAGATTTGCATAAACGCCTACAGATGGTGAAACAAGGAGAGCGTGATCTGTATTATTAGATGTTGATCAGGGCTTTGATTTTTGGAGTTGGGATGTTTTTTGTAACTTGTTACTAGTCCGTATGATAACTCTAAATTTCGTATTATGGAAACATCAGCAATTTGGATTTTTGGTGTGTTAATTCACGATAAGGAGAAAGAGGATGGGTGCGTGCAGAAAATTCTTGTACGATACGCTGATTCTATCAAAACTCGTTTAGATTTATTCGATGTAGAGCATTGGGATAGTCATCCTCTTGGATTGCTATTAATACAAGTAGTAGGATCCAAAGAAGAAATGGAGCTATTCGAAAAAGAAATTTATATGATTGAAGGGGTTGAAATTCAGCACATGATGTTTGAGCCGTAACTAATTCAAAAAAGTCCGATTATGTCGGACTTTTTTTTATTGCTTTTTTAAGATCAATGTGAAAATGTACATCTTGTCACGGTTCTCTTTCACACAGGTAGTTTACCTTATGGTTTCGATGTGTGTACAATGTTTTTTTGAGGAATTAAACTTGTAAAATCAACCACTAAAGTATTTTGTCTTGATCTTTTTTAAAGCAAAAAAAGCGACTAAGGTTGCTTCTGTTTCATTTGTCTGTTTTTGTAGTGCTTTGAATCTCCCCATTCTCCGTAGCCAATTACTCCATCTGCCATATTTATTCTGGCTTCCATACAGTTTGTGCAATCATCTGCACCTTCGTCAATGCAAGGCTTGTTCTGATAAAGCAAATAGTTTGCTCTTTCGGTAGTTGGTGTAATGTTGGGCATGATAATATTGGCGCCAATTCGCAATGCTTTTTCTCTTCCTAGCGGATCGATCGCCTGCAACGCCGTGGCCGAGGCAATATTTATGTCCTTCATCATGATTCTAAGGACAGCAATCATTTTTAAAGTGAGACGGAATCGATCATTCAAACTCATTAACTGATCTTTATACTGATACATGGGAGTTTTATCGTGTTCAATAAAGGGACCCATACCAACCATGTCGATGTCAAATTTTTGCATGAAAAGAAGATCGTCGGCTAAATCTTCGTAGGTCTGAAAAGGAATTCCAATCATTACCCCCGTTCCCGTTTGGTAACCAATTTCCTGAAGATATTTTAAGCATTCTAATCTGGTTTCGTGCGAATGCTCTTCATTATTTGGATGAATTTTGTTGTAAAGGTCTTTATTACTTGATTCAATGCGCAATAAATAGCGGTGAGCACCTGCATTAAACCATTTCTGGTAGGTTTCTTTTGTTTGTTCTCCTATCGAAATGGTAATTCCCAATTCGTTATTGCTTATTTTTTTAATCTCTTTTAGTAGGTTTTCAATACGATCAATAAATTTTTGGTCAGATCTTTCTCCTGACTGCAATACCAAAGAGCCGTATTTGTTTTCATGAGCAAATTTTGCAGCTTTCAATATTTCTTCATCTGCAATATCGTATCTGTTTACGGCACTGTTGCTCGCACGAATTCCACAGTATAGGCAATCTTTTTTACAGATGTTTGAGAATTCAACTAATCCACGAAAGTGGACATTTTTTCCTACGTGTTTTAATTTTACTTCAGATGATTTTACAAATAATGCTTTTTCATCTTCATCTTTCAATTGCAATAATCGAATGATGTCATCTTTGGTGAATTGATCTTGTTGCAAGATCTGCTCAATAGTTTTAGTCATCTGGAATTACTTGCTTTTAATTCGACAACAAAATTACAGATAAAATTTTAGCTTTTTATACCTAGCGCCACAAAATGGATATTTGCATGATAAACTCTGAATTTGTTTGTGTTGTAATGTGTTGATAAAAAAATGTTTATAGTGAATCTGTAAATTGTCAGTATTTTACGATAACGTTTGTTTTTACTTACAGTTTGTTCGATAAATCGCTCTTTTGGGAATAGATTATTATTATATTTGTCGCAAAATAGCAAAACACTAAACAACAAAAAATGATAAACGAACAGTTACTTAATCCTAAAAGTATTGTAGTTATTGGAGGTTCCGATGATGTACAAAAACCAGGAGGAAAGGTGCTTAAAAACCTGATCGATGGTGATTTTAAAGGAAATCTTTATGTTGCCAACCCTAAAATGGACGAAGTTCAAGGTGTACCATCATATAAAGATCTTAAAGACCTGCCACAAACCGATTTGGCAATTATAGCTATTGCAGCAAAATTTTGCCCATCAACGATTAAACTTCTTGCTGAAGAAAAAAATACTCGTGCTTTTATTATTCTTTCGGCTGGTTTTAGCGAAGAAAATGAGGAAGGCGAAAAACTTGAAAAAGAAATTGTAGAGATTGTTAATTCGGTGGGAGGATCCTTAATTGGTCCAAACTGCGTTGGTGTATTAAATTCTAACTATAATGGTGTTTTTACTACACCTATTCCAAGTCTGGATACTAAGGGATGTGACTTTATTTCCGGATCGGGAGCAACTGCTGTTTTCATTATGGAGTCTGGTGTTCCTAAAGGTTTGTCTTTTTCAAGTGTATATTCAGTTGGAAACTCTGCTCAAATGGGTGTTGAAGAGATTCTTAAATATTTGGATGAAAGCTTCGATCCTGAAACAAGCAGTAAGGTTAAGTTGTTGTATATCGAGAACATCGATAAGCCTGAAATGCTTTTAAAGCATGCTTCTTCATTAATCCGTAAAGGTTGTAAAATTGCAGCAATAAAATCGGGTAGTTCTGAAGCTGGAAGTCGTGCAGCTTCTTCGCATACCGGTGCATTGGCTAGTCCTGATGTTGCGGTTAATGCTTTGTTTAAAAAAGCAGGTATTGTTCGTTGCAAAGGGAGAGACGAGTTGGCAACGGTTGCCTCAATTTTTATGCATCCTGAGTTAAAAGGGAAAAACATTGCTGTAATAACACATGCAGGTGGACCTGCAGTGATGTTAACAGACTCACTATCGAATAATGGTTTAGATGTCCCTCATATCGAAGGTTTAAAAGCGGATGTTTTGTTGGGAAAATTATACGGTGGTTCATCGGTGGCTAATCCTATCGATTTTCTGGCGACAGGAACAGCTCAGCAATTAGGTGATATTATTGATGCTTGTGAAAATGATTTTGATAATATTGACGCAATGGCAGTAATATTCGGTAGTCCTGGATTATTTCCTGTGTACGATGTTTACGATTTACTGCACGAGAAAATGAAAGAATGTAAAAAACCAATCTATCCAATTCTGCCTTCGATAGTTAATGTTAAAGATGAAATTGAGCATTTCCTGGCGAAAGGAAGAATTAACTTCCCCGATGAGGTAGTTTTTGGTGATGCTTTGGCAAAGGTTTATAATACGCCAAAACCTCAAGCTGAAGAAATTGAAATGCCTAAAGTTGATAAAGTAGCAATTCGTAAGATCATTGATGAGGCTGAAAATGGTTATTTAAGTCCTGAACAATTGCACAATTTGCTGGATGCTGCAGGGATCAATAGAGCCAAAGAAGGAGTTGCCGATACAGAAGATGAAATAGTCGCTATGGCAAAAGAAATTGGTTTCCCTTTAGTGATGAAAGTCGTTGGACCCGTTCATAAATCGGATGTTGGCGGAGTAACTTTAAACGTGAAAGACGAGGAAACTGTTCGTTCTGAATTTAGAAGAATGATGCAGATTAAAGATACTTATGCCGTTATGTTGGCTCAGATGTTAAAAGGAACTGAAGTATTTATTGGAGCAAAACGCGAAGATAAATTTGGACATATGGTATTGTGTGGTTTAGGTGGTATTTTTATCGAAGTATTAAAAGATGTAAAAGCTTCATTGGCTCCAATTGCGAAACAAGAAGCGCATGAAATGATACAGGGATTAAAATCTTATGGTATAATTAAAGGGGTGCGAGGACAGGAGCCTGTAAATGAAGATGAATTTGCTGATGCAATTACAAGAGTGGCTGCTTTAATGAAAGTTGCTCCTGAAATTTTCGAAATGGATCTAAATCCTCTTTTAGGAAATAAAGATGCTGTTGTAGCTGTTGATGCCCGTATTCGAATTGAAAAATAATCCCGAATTGATTCGGAATAAACATATAATTTGTGATGAGAAAGTTGAAAGATCTTAGTTTAAACGAGAAGTTGATGATCAGTTTTGTGATAATCTTGTTATTGGGAATCGCTGTGAAATGGAAAGGAGTAAAGGACGGTTTTTTCAACGGTTGGAATAAATACACAGAACAAACAGATAAATAGTAATAATGATAGCATGAGAAATTCTCATGCTATCATTTTAGAATAAACAATACATGAAAAAACAAGATATTATTTTTGCCTTTGGCTTTATACTTTTGTTTTTGCCATTTTTTATTTCTCAAACAGTGTTTGATTTCTATATCGACTTTAACAAGGCGCATGGAATGATTACCAGTTTTGTGAAATTTGCAATTTTGGCAACCTTAGGAGAGGTTATTGGACTTAGATTAAGAACAGGAAACTACTATAAATTAGGATTTGGAATTTTACCAAGAGCTATTGTATGGGGATTTTTAGGTCTAACCATTAAGTTAGCTTTTGTGATTTTTGCAACTGGGACCCCAATTTTTTTAGCTTATTTGGGTGTGGAAGGAGCAGCGGATACCATGAAGGGCGGATTTACCTTAAATAAATTCCTAGTTGCTTTTTCGATTAGTGCTGCAATGAATTTAATTTATGCCCCAGTAATGATGACACTTCATAAAATTACTGATATTCATATTGTTGATAATGGTGGAACGGTGTCTGGCTTTTTGAAACCTATTCAAATTTCTAAAATATTTATCAACTTAAATTGGGATGTTCAATGGAATTTCGTCTTCAAAAAAACAATTCCTTTTTTCTGGATTCCGGCTCATACAATAACCTTTTTATTGCCTCCTGATTTTCAGGTTTTATTTGCTGCAATTTTAGGTATTGTTTTAGGAGTGTTACTTGCTATTGCAAGTTTGAAAAGTTCCAAATAATTTTAACTTTGTAAGTAGGTTAAACACAAACAAAATTGATAACACTAAACACTGTATCATATGAGTAAAATTGGATTGTTTTATGGCCCAGAAGGTGGAAATGTTGAAAGAGTAGCTAAGTTAATTGCAGAAAAAATAAATTCTGATCAAGTAGTTATTCATAAAGTAAAGGATTGTGAAGCTAAAGATGTAGCTGAATATTCGTGTATTATTATGGGAATTTCAACTCTAGGTAAGCACAATTGGTCTTCAGATAATACAGGGAATGATTGGGATATTTTCTTGCCAAAATTGAAAGACATAGATTTTAAAGGGAAAAAAGTGGCTCTTTTTGGTTTAGGTGATCATATTGCCTACGCAGATAATTTTGTTGATTCGTTGGGAGATTTAGCAGATAGTATTACATTAAATGGAGCTAAATTAATAGGACAGGTAAGCGATGAAGGATATGAATATGGTGAATCGAGAGCTTTTGTAGATGGTAAATTTGTAGGATTGCCTTTAGATGAAGACTTTGAAGATGATTTGACTGAAGGGAGAGTGACGAATTGGTTGAAACTGATTCTACCTGAATTTGAATAAGTTGATGGAATTAAATATTTGGGCTGACGGTTTACCGATCAGCCTTTTTTTTGCCCATTTGTAATGATTTGATATTGCGACAACGATTACTTTGTTGATATTGCAATTAAATAAGGTTAATTAGTTTTAAATTGTAATGAATTTTAGTAAAATTGCAATGACTTAAGATGATGCCAATTTATAAATGATACACATAATTGTAAAATGAAGAAAACTCCTATAAATCCTCAAATAGTTGATCAAAAACTTGCTTTGTGCGAGATTCATAAGATGGAGGATGCCACAATTCGCGATGTGGTTCGTGTTGTCAATATGATTGAAGAAGAAAGTGGTGAGAAATTCATTCGAATGGAAATGGGTGTTCCTGGCTTAAAGCCGGCTAGAGTCGGAATCGAAGCAGAAAAACAGGCTTTGGAAGATGGTGTTGCTTCAGCATACCCTATGTTGGAGGGAGTAAAATCATTAAAAGAAGAAGCATCGAAATTTGTAAAGAATTTCATGAATGTTGATATCGCCCCAGAGGGAATTGTTCCTACTGTAGGTTCTATGCAAGGAGGTTATGCCGCATTTATGACTATTGGGAATTGCGATGCTAAAAAAGATACAATTTTATTCATCGATCCAGGATTTCCGGTTCAGAAGACTCAACTTGAGGTGATGAATCAGAAATATGAATCTTTTGATGTATTTAATTATCGCGGGAGTAAATTGAAGGCTAAGTTGGAAGAATTTCTGGCGAAGGGAAATATAGCAGGTATTATTTATTCAAACCCAAATAATCCGGCATGGATTTGTTTTAATGAGGATGAATTAAGAATAATTGGCGAGTTGGCAAATAAGTACGGCACAATTGTTATGGAAGACTTAGCCTATTTTGCAATGGATTTTCGATCAGACCTAAGCAAACCGGGTGCAGCACCTTATCAGCCAAGTGTTGCTAATTATACCGACAATTATGTATTGATGATTTCAAGTTCGAAAGCATTTAGTTATGCCGGTCAGCGCATTGGCTTACTTTGCATTTCAAATAAGCTGTTTCACAAACGATTTGAAAATTTAAAACCACGATTTGGAGCCGATGAATTCGGTTATACTCTTATTTATAGAATTATTTACACCTTGTCATCGGGTACTTCTCATTCTGCTCAATATGCTCTGCGAGCAATGTTGAAAGCTGCCAACGAAGGAGAATTCAATTTTATTGAGGAAGTTAAGGAGTACGGAGAACGTGCAAAAATCATGAAGAAACTGTTTTTAGAAAATGGTTTTGAATTGGTATACGAAGGGGATATCGATCTGCCTTTGGCTGATGGTTTTTATTTCACAGTTTCTTATCCTGGATTAACTGGTCCGGATTTAAATAAAAAACTATTGTATTATGGAATTTCGGCAATTTGCTTGAATGAAACAGGTAGTTTAAAGGAAGGACTTAGAGCTTGTGTTTCTCAGGTTTCGCGTAATCAATTTGATACATTGGAGATTCGATTAAAGGAGTTTAACAAGAATCATCAGGTTTTGGCATAGCAGTTTCTAGTCAGAATTATTGCAAGAAAACATATTGATATGATTGATAGTTTTTTGCGTAATTTTCAAGAATATATTTTAACTAACCCTAATAAAAGTTTCATGGATAGATATTCATGAAACTTTTTTTTGCTGTATATTTAATAACCGACTACTTAAATTTATGAACAGGATAGTATTGATTGGATCAAGTTTCAATCTGTAAGCTGTGAACGATAAAAACAAATAAATTACAACTGTAAAGCGACTAATTTATTTAGACTGATTGTAAATTCTGTGAAAACGTAATGAATCGAAAGCAAAATTGCGAAAAGTGCTTTTGATTTGTTACCTTTATGATATAAAATAAAAAGTAACATTAAATTTTATATACGCTATGGCAAAATTCAAAGGTGCTATTGTTGTTGATACCGAAAAATGTAAAGGTTGTGGCTTGTGTGTTGTAGCCTGTCCTACAAAGGTTATCGAACTTGCACGCGACGTGAATGGCAAAGGTTATCATTATGCATATATGGCTGATGCTGATGCATGTATTGGTTGTTCGAGTTGTGGATTAGTTTGTCCGGACACTGTTATTACTGTTTACAGAGCGAAAGCAAGCTAGCACTAAGATACGTTATTCTAAATCTGAAAAATTTATAAAAATATTTGTAATGGGAGACGTTCGTTTAATGAAGGGAAATGAGGTTATTGCAGAAGCAGCTATTCGCTGTGGATGCGATGGGTATTTTGGATATCCAATTACTCCTCAATCCGAAATTATGGAAACCCTAATGATCCGCAAACCCTGGGAAAGTACAGGTATGGTGGTTCTGCAAGCCGAAAGTGAAGTTGCTGCTATAAACATGGTTTATGGTGGAGCTTCCTGCGGGAAAAAAGTAATGACATCTTCCTCTAGTCCTGGAATTAGTTTAAAAGCTGAAGGAATTACATATTTGGCCGGTGCAGAATTGCCTGCATTAATTGTAAATGTTGTACGAGGAGGACCAGGATTGGGAACAATTCAACCTGCTCAGTCTGATTATTTTCAAGCTGTAAAAGGTGGCGGACATGGAGATTATAAGTTGATTGTATTAGCTCCAGCATCGGTTCAGGAAATGAACGATTTTGTGGATTTGTCATTTGAGCTTTCTTTTAAATATTTGAATCCTGCAATGATTCTAACTGATGGGGTAATTGGCCAGATGATGGAAAAAGTTCAATTGTCAGAATTCAAAGCTCGTTGGACAGATGAAGAAATTAAGAAAATTTCTGGTTCTTGGGCAACTACAGGAAAAACTCCTGATCGTGAGCGTAATATCTCAACTTCATTGGATTTAGATTCTTCGAAACAAGAAATATTTAATCACAAGCTGCAGGCGAAATATCGCGCAATGGAAGAGAATGATGTAAGATTCGAGAAAATTGCATGTGATGACGCTGAATATCTTTTCGTAGCTTACGGTTCGAGTGCTCGTATTTGTCAGAAAGCAGTTGAACAAGCTCGTGAGAAAGGCATTAAAGTAGGTTTGTTACGTCCTATTACTCTTTTCCCTTATCCTGTTAAAGCTATTCAGGAAATGTTAGGTTCCGTTAAAGGTATTTTATCTGTTGAGATGAGTGCCGGGCAAATGGTGGAAGATGTTCGTCTTGCTGTAAATGGTAAGGTGCCAGTGGAGCATTTTGGACGATATGGTGGAATTATTCCAACGCCAGAGGAAGTAGTTGAAGCATTAGAACAAAAAATTTTAGGAAAATAGGTTATGACAGCAACGACTGAAATCAACAAAATAATTAGCAAAGAGAATCTGGTTTATAGCAAAACCAGTCTTCTTCTAGACAACGAAATGCATTACTGTCCTGGATGTACTCATGGAGTAATTCACAAGGTAATTGCTGAGGTGATTGATGAAATGGGGATTCAGGATAAAACAATTGGTGTTTCGCCTGTTGGATGTTCTGTCTTAGCCTACAATTATCTTGATATCGATTGGCAACAAGCAGCTCATGGACGTGCTCCTGCACTAGCAACAGCAACAGCTCGATTAATGCCGGAAAAATACGTATTTACTTATCAGGGAGATGGTGATTTAGCTTCTATTGGTTGTGCTGAAATTATGCACGCTTGTAATAGAGGTGAAAACATTGTGGTGTTTTTCGTGAATAATGCAATTTATGGTATGACTGGTGGTCAAATGGCTCCTACTACTTTGGAAGGACAGGTTACTGCTACTTCTCCTTACGGACGTGATTGCTCTACAACGGGTTATCCAATGAGGATTACCGAAATGCTTGCTATGTTACCAGGTACTCGCTTTGTAACTCGTGAATCGGCAGAAACTCCAGCGGCAGTTCGTAAATTGAAAAAAGCGGTACGCAAAGGTTTTGAAAATACCAGAGAGCATAAGGGAATTTCGTTTATTGAAATTGTTGGAACATGTAGTTCTGGATGGAAATTGTCTCCCGTTAAATCAAATGAATGGATGAAAGAAAATATGTTTCCATATTATCCATTGGGTACATTAAAGGATAGATAAAAATCCATTTTAATCAATTAATCTGTAAAAAAAATGACTGAAGAAATTATAATTGCAGGATTTGGTGGTCAAGGTGTCCTTTCAATGGGTAAAATTCTTTGCTATTCTGCTATCATGCAAAATCAGGAAGTATCATGGATGCCATCTTATGGTCCCGAGATGCGTGGAGGTACTGCTAATGTAACTGTTATATTAAGTGACGAGCGTATTAGTTCTCCTGTATTGAAAAGTTTTGATACGGCGATTATCCTTAATCAGCAATCAATGGATAAGTTTGTAAATGAAGTTAAGCCAGGGGGAACATTGATTTATGATCCTAATGGTATTACTCATCATCCTGAACGAAAAGATATTAATGTTTTTAGAATTCCTGGAGCTGCTCTTGCTGCAGAATTGGGAAATCCGCAAACATTCAACATGATTATTATGGGCGCTTTTCTTAAAGTGAAGCCTATTGTATTATTGGAGAATGTTAAGAAAGGACTTGAGAAATCGTTGCCTGAACGTCACCATAAATTAATTCCTTTAAATATCGAAGCAATTCAAAAAGGAAGTAGTAATGTTGAGACAGTTCATGTTTTGTAAGAGACAACACAACAATCCTAACATACAGTTTAGCAAAAGGGGAATTCCATACGGGATTCTCCTTTTTTATTGTTGGATAATTGAAAGTACAGTAAATATGTATCTAAAAATGATACAAAATATTGTTGTTGTATCATATGCAATATGAGTTTGACTAATTAACAATTTTTTCTGTTTTTGTTCATTTGAATACGTTGAGCGATTATTTTTCTCCATTGATCGTTTGTGTATTGTGTTTGTCCAATAAAGTTGATAGTTAGCATATAATGATTTAATATTGTTTAACGGTTTTCGAATGAGAAATCAATTTTTTTTGTATCACCTATAATTTTATTAAATGATGAGTAAAAGACTCCTAATGTTGTCTTTGTTAGTCGGGTTTGTGCTAACAAGCGGTTTTTCGCAAAATGGAAAGATTGAATTTGAAGAGTACGATTTGGACAATGGCTTGCATGTTATTTTGCAGCAAGATCACACAACTCCTAATATCGTAGTTTCGGTAATGTATCATGTTGGTTCAAAAAATGAAAATCCGGAATTAACTGGATTTGCTCACTTTTTTGAACATTTAATGTTCGAAGGAACAGAAAATATTCCTCGTCATGAATACGATAAATATGTATCGAGAGCTGGTGGACAATTAAATGCAAACACTTCTTCCGATAGAACCTACTATTATGAGAAGCTTCCATCTAATCAATTGGCTTTAGGATTGTGGTTAGAATCGGAAAGAATGTTGCATGCGAAGGTGGACCAAATTGGTATTAAAACGCAAAAAGGGGTTGTGATTCAAGAAAAAAAGCAGAGTTACGATAATCGTCCTTATGGAAGAATTCTTCCTGAAACAATGAAACGAGCATATGTAAAACATCCATACCGATGGATAACTATTGGTGATGAGACTCATATTGAAAATGCAAAAGATGAAGATTTTTTAAGTTTTTACAAGGAATTTTACGTGCCAAACAATGCAGTTCTAACTATTTGTGGCGATTTTGAAACAAAAGAGGTTAAGAAACTAGTAGCTGATTATTTTTCTGAAATTCCTAAAGGAACAAAAGAAATTTATCGTCCAAGTATTGTTGAGCCTGCTAAAACGGCTGAGGTTAGAGATACGGTTTATGACAATATTCAATTACCTGCAGTAATTCAAGCATATCACATTCCTGCAGTGGGAACTTCCGATTTTTATGCTGTGGATATGTTATCAAAATTAATGACCGATGGCAAGAGCTCTCGTTTGTATAAAACTTTAGTTGATGAGAAGCAATTGGCATTGCAAATGATGGCTTTCCCAATGCCAAACGAAGATCCTGGATTGACATTAGCATTCGGTATTCCTAACATGGGTGTTGATTTGATGGATCTTGAAAAAGAAATGGATATTCAATTTTCTACCGTTCGCGAAGAATTGATTTCGGATAATGAATTTCAGAAATTAAGAAATAAAATTGAGAATGAATTGGTAGGTTCTAATGCAACAATAGAAATGCGTGCTTCAAATTTAGCAACAGCATATACCTATTATAAAAATGCAGATAGAGTAAATCAAGAACTTGAAAAATATTTTGCAGTAACAAAAGAGGATATTAGAGATGTTGCTAAGAAATATTTTGTCTCAAATAATAGAGTAGTTCTTTATTACATGCCAAAGCAAAATTAATAGTTTCATGAATATGGATTTAAGTATGAAAAAAATCCGAATATACAAGAATTGAAAAAAAGAGAAATAATGAAAAAAACATATAGATTATTCGCATTGTTTATTGCAATTTGTTTTGTGATATCGGCAAGTGCTCAGGTTGATCGAACAAAGGCTCCCGCGGCTGGGCCTGCTCCAAAAATTCAAATTGGGGATCACGATAGCTTTACTTTAAAAAATGGAATGAAAGTCTTAGTGGTTGAAAACCACAAGCTTCCTAGAGTTGAATTTGCACTGTCTTTATTGATTGATCCAATTGTTGAAGGAGATAAAGTTGGTTATACTTCTTTTACGGGTGATTTAATGGATAGAGGTACAAGTAGCCGTACAGCCAATCAAATTGCTGAAGAAATTGATTTTATTGGTGCAGACTTGGGTGCTAGAGCAGACGGAGCAGTTGCTGGTGGTTTATCAAGATATAAAGAACAAATTATTGAGTTAATGGCTGATGTAACTTTACATCCGATTTTTCCTCAAGATGAATTTGATAAGATTGTAAAACAAACCTTATCAGGTCTGGAAGCAAATAAGACAGATCCTAAATCTACTTCAAGAAATGTAAGAAGTAAGGTGTTGTATGGGGAAAGTCATCCTTATGGTGAGGTTTTGACAGAAGCTTCTGTTAATAATGTTACTGTTGAGGATTGTAAGAAGTATCACGAAACCTACTTTAAGCCAAATGTGGCTTTGATGGTGATTGTTGGTGATATTACAACAAAGGAAGCTAAGAAATTGGTTGAGAAATATTTTGGGAAGTGGGAGCAAGGTGTTGTTCCAACCCATAAGTACGAAATGCCTGCTAAAATTGAAGGAAAAAGAGTTGTGTTCGCAAATAAAGATGCTGCTCCTCAATCATTAGTGCAAATTATTAATTGGATTGATTTGAAAAAAGGTGATCCAGATATAATTCCAGCATCTGTTATGAATTCGATGTTGGGACGTGGTTTTTTAGGGTTATTGAATAAAAATCTTCGTGAAGATAAAGCATATACGTATGGTGCTTATTCTGGACTTTCATCAGATAAGTTAGTTGGGCGATTTTATACAAGCTCGGAGGTTAAGGCAGAAGTTACAGATAGCTCTTTAATGGAAATGGCTTTTGAGATTAATAAGATTCGTAATACGAAACTTACACAGGATCATTTGGATATGACCAAAGCTACTTTGGCTGGTGATTTTGCAAGGTCCTTAGAAAATCCTTCAACGATTGCCGATTTCGCAATGGCTATTGAACGTTACAAATTGCCTGCAGATTATTATGCAACTTATCTTGAAAAATTAGATAAAGTAACATTGGAAGATATACAGGCAATGGCGAAAAAGTACACCGATCCTGATAATGCTGTTTATTTAGTTGTTGGTGATAAAAAGTACAAGAAGCAGCTGGCTAAGTTAAGTTCTACTGGTGAGGTTGAGGAATATGATTACAAGGGAGATATTGTAAAGGAGGACCCAAATGCGATTCCGGAAGGTTTAACCTGCACTTCTGTGATCGAAAATTATTTGACTGCTGTTGGCGGTCGTGATAAGTGGTCAGCAGTAAAGAATCTTGCAATTAAAGGTGAGATGAAAATGGGCCCAATGAGTATGAATATTGAAACCGCTTTTAAAAATAACGAAAAATATAGCCTGAAAATGACCATGAATGGTCAGGTGATGCAAGCAGTGACTTATAATGGTACTTCGGCTAAGATTATGGCAATGGGACAAGAGAAACAAGCTGACGAGGCTGAGTTAGCTAAATATAAAATTCAAGCGCAAATGTGTCCTGAGTTAAATATGCAGGAGCTTGGTTATAAAATGGATATTGTAGGAGCTGAAGTTATTGATGGAGAAAAAGCTTACAAAATTGAAATCACGGATGCTGGTGGAGAATCAAGATATGACTTCTTTTCTGTTGAATCCGGATTAAAGATAAAAACTATCATGCAGCAAAATGGAATGAGCATAGTAATGCTTTACAAAGAATACAAAGAAGTTGAAGGTATTAAATATCCATACTTAACTGTTACTAAAATGGGACCACAGGAAATGCCTCTAACAATTACTGAATTATCTGTAAACAAAGGCGTAGAAGATTCTATTTTTAACTAAAGAGGTTAAATTTTCATTGAAAAAAGGCTGCGATTTGCAGCCTTTTTTATTGGATTTTGGGAGTGCGTACTTTATTATTTTGGAAATACGAATAAATATTTTTAAAAGCCTTTGAGTTTTCAATTTAATAATTACCTTTGCACTCCGATTCAGGAGTGTAGTGGTTAGGCATGGTGATCGAATCGGAATTTCCTTATGAATATATATGGTTTTAGGGTTAAAACTTCGTATTGGAAATCATTTTGGGTTAGAGAAAAGGCTGGTGGGGACCAGCCTTTTTCATTTTATAATTTTTCGTAAAAGTGCATCTCCTTTAGGTAGTTATGAGCTTTTTCGGGTATAAAATAGGGAATGTCTTTTTTATCTTTTATGGCTTTTCGTATAAAGCTTGAGGAGATTTCTATTAAAGGAGCATTTACAATGTAAATATTGCCATCCAGAGTAATCGATTCACTTTCAAAATTCGGTCGCGGATAAACAAATAAATCATGATTTTCAAGAATCAGGTCATGATTCTTCCACTTTGAGAAGTTTTTCAAATTATCTGATCCTACAATTAGAGAAAACTGATGGGATGGATTTTTTTCTTTTAAATAGGTAAGCGTATCAATTGTAAAAGAAGGCTGTGGCATAGAGAATTCCACATTAGAAGCCTTAAAATTGGGATACCGTTCAATAGCTCTGTTTACTAATTCAAGTCGATGGTAGTCTGCTAATAGACTGCTTTTATTCTTAAAAGGATTCTGAGGACTAACTACAAACCAAATTTGTTCTAAATTGGTGTATTCTGCCATGTAGTTTGCAATAGCGAGATGACCAATATGAATTGGATTAAACGATCCGAAAAATAGTCCTATTTTCATCCTATTTCTTCTTGAGTTATTGGTTTAGAAAATTAGTTAATGCAGCTTCTGCTTCAACAAATGCAATTTCGAGCTTATCGTTAATAATTACTTTGTCAAATTGATCTGCAAAAGCTAATTCAAATTTAAACTTTTCAATTCGTTTGGCAATTACTTCCTGCGAATCGGTATTTCGATTACGTAATCTGTTTTCCAGCTCCTTTATTGATGGAGGCTGAATAAAAATAGCCAAAGCTTCTTCTTTATAAAATTTCTTAATATTTGTACCACCAACAACGTCAACATCAAAAATCACGTTGTTGCCTTCTTCTCTGATTTTTTCTACTTCACTTTTAAGTGTCCCGTAAAAACAACCTTCATATACTTCTTCCCATTCAAGAAACTCGTTGTTGTCAATTTTAGCTTTAAATTCTTCAGTAGACAAAAAGTGATAGTCTTTGCCATCAATCTCATTGGTTCTTTTTGCTCTGCTTGTTGCAGATATTGAGAATTTTAACTTGAAATTCTGTTTTAGAAGATGTTGAACAATAGTTGTTTTTCCAGATCCGCTTGGTGCAGAAAATATGAATAATTTCCCCGGCATTTGATATTGCTTTATTGAGATTTGTATTATAAAAAAGCGTAGAGTGACTAACCCTACGCTAAAATATGACTTATTGTAATAATTACAAGACGTTTAAAAGCTGTTCTTTTATTTTCTCCAATTCATCTTTCATATCAATTACGATCTTTTGAATGTTTGAATCATTGGCTTTTGAACCTAATGTGTTGATTTCACGACCAATTTCCTGGGCAATAAAGCCTAGTTTTTTACCTTCAGCATTTCCTGCATTCGAAGTTTCAATAAAATACTTACAATGGTTGGCAAGACGAACTTTTTCTTCCGTAATGTCTAATTTTTCAAGATAATAGATGATTTCTTGCTCGAAACGATTTTTATCAACATTCTGCTTTTCAACAAAATCTCTTAGATTATCATTAATCCGAGTACGAACAGTTTCAATTCTATCATTTTCATATTGAGGAACCTCAGCTAAAAGATTCTCAATTTTT